>JACQWL010000566.1 GCA_016209255.1 Verrucomicrobiota bacterium | reverse complement strand
GAACTTCGCGTCGGTCCTTCGCAGCTCGGCAATCGCCCTGGCGCGCAGCTCCCGCAGCCGGGCCGCCTGTTCGGGCCGGGCGGCGAGATTTGTCAGCTCCTCGGGATCCGATTCCAGTTCGTACAACTCCTCGGTTTCGCCAGCGACGAGGTTGCGAATGTACTTGTAGCCGCCGTCGCGCAGGAGCGCGTACCACGGCACGCCGCTCGAAGAGGTGAGGCGATCGTCGGTCGGAATCTCGTTCGTCTCGGCTCCATAGTTGCGCGAGGTATGTGTCATCAGCAGCGGTGATTTCCAATCCGTCGTTTCGGGATTCTGCAGGAGCGGACGAATGTCGCGGCCGTGCATTTTCCACGGCACGCTCACCCCGGCCGTCCGGCAGAACAGATCGACGAGATCGGGCGCGTTGACCGGATGCTTGCACACCTTGCCTGCCGGGATCCTGCCCGGCCACGAAATGATGAGCGGTGACGAAACCGTCGCATCATACGGCGCGACCTTTTGGTTAAAGCCGTGCTCTCCGAGGCCGTAGCCCTGGTCGGCGGCGTAAACAACGAGTGTGTTATCCATTTGCCCCGATGCCTCGAGCGCCGCCAGCACCCGGCCCACGCCCTCATCGACCGCCGCCATGCACTCGTTGACCTGCTGGATCCACGCGTCGTAGGACTTGCCCGGCACAAGGGTGTCGAAGCTGCCCGCCCGCCGCGCCTTGTTGGCCATGGCGGGTTTGCCGTCGGCGCCGAGCATCCAGGCCTTGGTCTTCTCCAAATACGCGGGCTTGTCCGGCCATGGGCCGACGATGTCGGCCGGCACCGGCGCCCGCTTCCCGGCGAGCGTTCCCCGGTGGCGATCGGCCGGTGTCGTCGGGCCGTGGATTGCCCCGTAGCAGAGCCACAAATACCAGGGTTTGTTTGGATCGCGATGCTGACCATTCACGTACTCGATGGCCCAGGTGGTGTAGTTGTCGGTCGAGTAGCCTTTGGTCAGCCGATCCACCCCGTTGAAAGTCAGGATCTGATCCGTGTAGTAGTTGCCGGCGTTTTCGGGATGCCCGGGCCGGTTCCAGACGATTTGATGGTCCCAATCGCGGCCGAAGCCCGTGTCGGTACCGGTGTGCCACTTGCCGATCTGGGCGGTGTGGTAGCCCTGCTGGCGGAACTGGGCCGGGACGAACGGGCACTGCGCCGGATCGTACCGGCTGCCGGGGTACTCGCCCTCCATCGTCATGCTCATGACCGCGTGCTGCAGCCGGCCGGTGAGCAGCGACGCCCGCGACGGCATGCACCACGCCCCCAGGTAGCTGCGCTCGAACCGCACGCCGCGCGCCGCGAGCCGATCGATGTGCGGGGTTTTGATCCACGACGGCCCGCCGGCGTAGCAGCTCAGGGTCTTGTAGGACTGGTCGTCAGCGAAGATAAACAGGATGTTGGGCCGCTGGCCGCCGGATGTCTCGGCGGCGATCGCCCGGGGAGCGAGGCACAAGAGCGTGGCGGTGATGAGAACGAGGTGGCGGAGCGAGCGGTGCATGGGGAGATCCTTGGGCAGGGCGGACGGCGGTCCGAGGTGGTTGGAGATCGAAAAGGACTCTTTCCGGCGAAGGGTGGGCCGGCTTGGATCAACGGTGAACGATGAGCGAAACTGCGACCGGTGCCAGAACGAAACGTACGTGAGCGGGTGCGGGGCGCTGTCAGTTTATTGCAACTGCTATCCGTGGTGGGCGGGCACGCCCTCGTGCCCGCATGCGAAGCGCGATCGAGCGGGCCAGACATGCGGGCACAGGGACGTGCCCGCCCACCCAAGGAGATTCCTCGCACGGCAAGAAACTGAGATGGGCCCGCGGGCGCGATGCCGGCTGGAGCGTGGGGCTGGGCGGGGTTTTCTGACTCGCGGCAGTTGCCCTCAACGGAGTGGATAAGTGAACGTCGCGCCGACGGTGAGGCGCGTCACTCTTCCGTCCGGATCGAGCTCGAAGCGGGCCATTTCGCCGAGCGCCGCGTAGCCATTGTCGCCCTGGATGCGGAAGGTGTGCTCGCCATCCGGGACCAGCTTCAACATCGTGGTCCGCGGGTCGAGATCCGTGGGCGTGATCAGCGTCAGTTCGCCGTTCAGAATCAGCACCTCGGAGTCGCCGTTTACGCTGCGGTATTTTCCGACGTAGCGCTGCCACACCGGATCGACCCGGGGCGTCTTGGGCGGCGGCGCGGCGGCCTTGGCGATCACCGGCGCGATCAATTGAAACGCCTGGTCGCCGTAAAAGGCCGGCTCGCCGTCGTCGGCGTTGGTCATCACCAGTACGGCGATTTTCTCCGCCGGGCAGATGTAAGTCTGCGTACGGTGGCCGGGGAGCGAGCCGCCGTGGCCAACCAGCGTCCGCTCGCCCAGCCGCCAGACGTGGAAACCCAGCCCCCAGCCGCGCCGCCAGCTCGGCTCCAGCCAGTGGATACGATGCATCTCGCGCAGCGTCGAACCTTTCAGCACCTGGACTCCGCGGCGCGGCCCGTCGCGAAATTGCAGGGAAACGAAGCGGGCAAAGTCCTCGACGTTGGACGTCAGATTCCCCGCGGGCGTGATGCCGTCGATGTCGACGTAGGGCCGGATCGAGCGCGTGCCATCAGGCATGCGCCGACCGTAGCCCACGGCCAGCCGGCTCTGGTGGTTCTCCGGCAGCGCCACAGTGGTGCTGGTCATGCCCAGCGGCCCGAGGATCTGCTTGTGGATGTAGTCCGTGTAGCGTTGGCCGGAAACGGCCGCGACGGTCTCGCCGGCCAGGGTCAGCGCCAGGTTCGAGTACTTCCACTGCGTCTCGGGGGCGAGAATCGTTTCCTGCCCGGCGAGACCGTCGATCATCTGCTGCCGGGTGGGTAGCGTGACCTCGGTCCAATTGGTCAAGGCCGCCTCGCGCGGCAGGCCGGAGGTATGCGTGAGCAGATGTTCGATGGTGACACCGGCGCGTCCGGATGACGATTGCGGATCTTGAACCACGGCAGATGCTGCGACACCGGGTCGTCGAGCCGGAGCTTGCCCACGTCGCGCAGCTGGAGGATGGCGGTGGCCGTGAACATCTTGGTGTTCGACGCCATGCGGTAGAGGGTCTGGGGCGTGGCCGGGATTTTCCGTTCGCGATCGGCGAAGCCGAAGCCGCGCGCCCAGACCAGCTCCTGATCGTGGACGATGCCGATCGACAAGCCCGGCTGCCCTCGGTAGGCCATCTGCGCCTCGATCCATGCTTCGTACAGTCGAATCGCGGAGGCAACCTCGGGATCCGCGGCCACCGACCCCCGAAGCGACACCACCAACACCATTAGCAAGATAGTGATTCTACCGATAGGAAACTTGATTTTCATGGGATCGGATCGGGGAGGGGTTAAGGGTAAGGGCGGCGGGAAAACCAAGACTGCCCCCTTGGGCCCGCCATCGCAAATCAAAGCTGCCTCACGGTCAACTGACGAGTGTTCAAACTGACATCCAGTGCGTCCAGATGCACGCAATTGTCGGGGCGCATCTTCGTTTCTCGGACGTTGAGCCTCACCGAGGGGGTATGTCGCGAGTCGCGAATTGGCGCGAGTTTGAATCTCCCATTCGCACTTCGCGACATGACCCTGTGGATCCGCTGCGCCTTCATCATTTCAGCGCGGCGGCGATGCGCACGGGTGCGGTCTCGACGTTTTGCCGGCAGCGCTCTCACGCGGGCCTCCGAAACGTCTACACGATAGTGGTGGCGGCTCCGAGCGCCGGCAATGGGGTGCGATACGCCGTTTTCGCGGCCGGATCACGAATCTTCGTCAGCAAGCCTGGCGGCGAACTGCGGCGGCAAGGGCCCAACATTCAGACCAACCTCCTTCCGTAGGCATGGTCTTTTGTTTTGGGGATGTAAGTTGTAGGCCGCCAGCTTGCTGGCGCTGATTGAGCTTCCGTAGGTAAACGGGCAGATTTTCACGCGGAGCCGCGGAGAACGATTTGCGGTCCGGCCACGGGAGCAAGCCTCCGCGTGGGAGGTTTTCCAGAACCGGGGTCCGCGACGGCGTCGCTCCAGGCGGAACGCCGGGAGCGTTGCTTTGTGCCGCCTGACACCGCAACTTTCCCACCATGCGTTTTCCCCGGCATCTGTCGCACCTGTTGCTGATCGCTGCGCTTGCCGTCACCTCCGCCGTGGCGCGGCCCCGGGCGCGCGATCTTGGTATCCCCTTTCCGGGCACGCCTGGTCCGCTTAACGCCATCACCGATGTCGAGGGAGTCGAGGTCGGCCACGTCACGCTGATTCGTGGCGAAGGCCGGCTCGTTCCCGGCGAAGGCCCGGTGCGGACCGGCGTGACCGCCATCCTGCCGCGCGGCAAGCAGTTTGCCGGCCGCGTCTTCGCCGCCCGCCACAATCTCAACGGCAATGGCGAAATGACCGGCGCCTCGTGGCTGGATGAGTCCGGCTGCCTGGGCTCCCCCATCTTGCTCACCAATACGCACAGCGTCGGCGTCGTGCGGGATGCCGTCATCGCCTGGCTCCTCAAACGTTCGGCCGGTGGCGGCTATTCGGGCGACGTCAGCCTGCCGGTCGTCTCCGAAACCTATGATGGATTTCTGAACGACATCGACGGGTTTCACGTCAAGCCCGCTCATGCCACGGTCGCCATCGAGGGGGCGAGCCGTGGCGCCGTCGCCGAGGGCGGGGTCGGCGGCGGTACCGGCATGATCGCACACGGCTTCAAGGGCGGAATCGGCACGTCCTCCCGGGTGCTCAATCGGGAAGAAGGCGGTTACACCGTCGGGGTGCTCGTCCAGGCCAACTACGGCCGCCGCGGCAATCTCCACATCGCCGGCGTACCGGTCGGCCGCGAGCTGACGGACCTCACGCCAACCCGCGGTGCGCCGAAGGAGGGCCAGGGTTCGATCGTGATCGTCGTCGCGACCGATGCGCCTCTGCTCCCTCACCAACTGCGTCGGATCGCCCAGCGCGCGTCTCTCGGCGTCGGCATCGTGGGTGGCCGCGGCGAAAACAGCTCGGGCGACCTCTTCCTCGCGTTTTCCACCGCCAGTCCCGACGAGGTGTCCAAGACCGCCGGCCTCGCGCAACTCAACATGTTGCCCAACGACCGCATCAATCCGCTTTTCCACGCCACGGTCAACGCTACGGAGGAGGCCATCGTCAACGCTTTGATCGCCGCCGAAACCATGACCGGCATCAACGGCAACAAGGTCTACGCCCTCCCGCACGACCGCCTCGTTGCCATTCTGCGGCGCCACAACGCCCTGGCCCCGGCCCCGGCAGTTTCGTCCCGACCCTGAAGTCGCCTTGGCCGCCGGAGAGAGGACCAATTCCAACGCCGTCGGATCGGCTCGCCGACGAAAAATTTTGGGCTTGTAGTCGGGAGAGACTCTCCGAGCTTTCGTTTTCAAAATCGTACGTTCGGAAGGATTCCTGCCGTCGGAATCGAGTTTCTTGCCGTCAGCCCGCACTTTTCACACTCAGACAGATCTTAACCCATGTTTCCCTGCCTAACTCGCAGCGCGTGGCACCTCCGGGGTAGTTGCGACCCCACCCCGCGGCATCACCCCCTCCCGGAGAAAATTGCATCATGCACCCTACGATCCCTAATTCCAAAGGCGGCGCACTGGAGGCAGACTTGGATGTTGTCGACCGCCTTGGGCGCCGCAGCTTCCTTAAATCCGGCGGACTTGCCGCGCTGGCGACCGCCTTGGGCGCCCCCATTCCGTTCGCCGGCAGATTGGCGTCCGGTCTCGTGCCTGAGGCGCTGGCCCAGGAAGCCGCCGCCCTGACTCAGGTGCCCGGGAAACGCGGCCTGCGCATCCTCAGCGACCGCCCGTTAAACGCTGAGACGCCCGTGACCTTGCTAGATGCCGAGGTTACTCCGACGGAGCACCATTTTATCCGCAACAACGGGCACGTGCCGGAACGCGCGGAAAAGGGGGATTTGACCGGTTGGAATCTTACCATCGACGGCGAGGTGACGAAGCCACTGACGCTCACCCTGGATGCGATCAGGAAAAACTACCGGTCTTTCACGCGCGCTTTGGTCTTGGAGTGCGCCGGCAACGGTCGCGCCGGTTTCACGCCGGCCGCCAGCGGCAACCAATGGACGCTCGGCGGAGTCGGGTGCTCGCGCTACACGGGTGTCCTGCTGAAGGATTTGCTGCAGGAAGCGGGGGTAAAACGTTCGGCGGTTTACGTCGGATATATCGGCGAGGATCCGCACCTCAGCCGCGCGCCGGGCAAGGACGCGATTTCCCGCGGTGTTCCGATCGCGAAAGCCCTGGATGAGCACACCATGCTAGCCTGGGCCATGAATGGCGAACCACTTCCCGCATTGCACGGCTGGCCCTTGCGCCTTATCTGCCCGGGTTGGCCGGCGTCCACCTCCGGAAAGTGGCTCAGGCGCCTTTGGGTGCGCGACCGGGAGCATGATGGCACGAAAATGACCGGCCATTCCTACCGGCGCCCAAAGTACCCTGTCGCTCCGGGCACCGAAGTGCCGGCGGAAGACATGGCCATCATTGAAGAGCTGCCGGTGAAGTCCATCATCTCCAATCCGGCTTCCGGGATGGAGACGCCGGTGAACCGGACCCTCGCTCTGCGGGGTCAGGCGTGGAGCGGATTCGGCGAGGTCACCGCCATGCATGTCAGCTACGATTTCGGCGCCACGTGGGTGAAGTGTGATTTGCGCAAACCAGCCAACAAGTACGCCTGGCAGCGTTGGACCGCCGAGTTTCCGTTGCCACAAAAGGGGTACTACGAGATCTGGGCCCGGGCCACCGACCACACGGGCAGGATGCAGCCGATGCTGGTTCCCGGCTGGAATCCGGAGGGATACTGCAACAACGCCATGCATCGCATCGCCATCAAGGCCGTATGATCCGACTGCGCTCTCCTGAACGGTGGCTGGCACTGGTCGCGGCCCTCAATTGCCTGGGGTTGGGCGCCGCCGATGCGCCGCCGGCGGGGCGCGAGAACTTCAGCGCCATTGAGCAATTGAAGGAAGGCAGGGGGCGCGAGTTCGTCCTCGCCAATTGCCTTCCGTGCCACTCCACCGCTGTCATCGCCGCGAGCCATCTGACCCGCCAGCGATGGGACCAGACGATCACCAAGATGCAAAAGCAGAACGGCCTGTGGCCCCTTGCCCCCGAGATGCGCACCCAGATTCTGGACTATCTCGAAATCAACCAGCCCCCGTCCGACCCAGGCTTGGAAAAGGCCAAGGAGACTCCATGGGCCAGTCCACTCTACCGCCCCAATCCGCTCTGGCGGTGAGGAGTTTCAATGGGGTCAGGCCGAAACCTGCAACCAACGAGTCTGCTTGCGCAAACCGGATTCAAAAGCGCAACTGGTAAAAGCGAATCTGGCCGCGCGTTGCAGGTTTCGGCCTGACCCCGTGAGATTGGCCCATTTGCCACAAAAAGGCACGAAAAGGCCTGTAGTCGCGGCGGAAATCTCCCGCGCGCTTATAAGCGCGACGCACACTTCAGCCGTCGCCCTGGTTTTTTTGTGCCTTTTTGTGGCCAATGGTCTGGTGGATTGAGGTTGGTGGTGGGTCGCCGCCCCGCCCTCCTTATTGCAGTGCGGCGGCGCTGGCGCAGGCGCTACTTCAGCGCCGCCGCGATGCGCCCGAGCGCCGCCTCGACGTTTTCCCGGGAGTTGAACGCGCTGATCCGCACGTGACCTTCGCCGCATTTGCCAAAACCGGCGCCGGGCGTGCAGACGACTTGGGCCTGGTTCAGCAGCAGATCGAAAAACTCCCACGAGTCGCGGCCGGTGTTGATCCAGATGTACGGCGCGTTGTCTCCGCCGACACAGGAAAACCCGAGCTTCGCCACCGCTTCGCGAATCAGCTTCGCATTGCCAAGATAGAAATCCGTGAGGGCGCGGGTCTGCTGCTTGCCGGCGTCGGTAAAGATCGCCGCGGCGGCCTTTTGAATCGGGTAGGCGACACCGTTGAATTTCGTCGTATGGCGGCGGTTCCACAGCGCGTGGAGCGGGTGCGCGTTGCCGGCGGCATCGTAGGCGAGGACGGACTTCGGCACCACGGTGTAGGCGCAGCGCGTACCGGTGAAGCCGGCGGTCTTCGAAAAACTGCGAAACTCGAGCGCGACTTCGCGGGCGCCCTCGATCTCGTAGATGGAGCGGGGGATCTGCGGATCGCGGATGTAGGCTTCGTAGGCGGAGTCGAACAGGATGACCGCCTTGTTTTTCCTCGCATAGGCGATCCAGGCGGCGAGCTGCGCCTTGGTGGCGACGGCGCCCGTCGGGTTGTTGGGGAAGCAGAGGTAGATCAGATCGGTCGTGACATCCGGAATCGCGGGCACGTAACCGTTGGCGGGTGTGCTGTCGAGGTAGGTCACACCCTGGTAGCGGCCGTCGACGTTCGCGCCGGTGCGGCCGGCCATGACGTTCGTGTCGATGTAAACAGGATAGACCGGATCGGGAATCGCGAGCCGGGCGTCCTGGGCGAAGATTTCCTGGACGTTGCCGCAATCGCACTTCGAACCGTCGGAAACGAAGATCTCGTCCGCCTCGATGCTGCACCCGCGCGCGGCGTAGTCGTGCTGCGCAACGGCCTCGCGCAGGAAGGCGTAGCCCTGCTCGGGGCCGTAGCCTTTGAACGTGGCCCGAACCGCCATCTCGTCGGTGGCGGCGTGCATGGCCGCGACGCACACGGGCGGAAGCGGCTCGGTGACGTCGCCGATCCCGAGCCGGATGACTGGCTTCGACGGGTTGGCGGCGACGTAGGCGCTTACGCGCCGGGCGATGTCGCTGAAAAGGTAGGAGGCCTTGAGCTTGGTGTAGTTTTCGTTGATGCGGATCATGGGAGGAAAAAGGACTACGGGACCACGGGACTACGGGAGCACAGGACTACGGGACCACAGGACTACGGACCACAGGACTACGGACCACGAGACTACGAGACCACGAGTCAGGCAGACCAAGGGATTTCGTTGCATCTTCGTTCCATGGTCGCGCAGTCAGTGGTCCGTGGTCAGTAGTCGGTGGTCACTGGTTGGTCTATCGGTCTGTGCTCCAGTAGACCGTTCACGGTCGAAAGGCTTGAAGAAATCGGTGGGGTCCGGTTAGATCAAGCCCGACGTTGTCCCAGATTTGACCGAACCCCATGCAAAAAACCGAATCGATTTCCGAAATGCGGTCGCTGGCCGCGCGATCCCACCAGGCGGGCAGGACCGTGGCGCTCGTACCGACGAATGGCGCGCTGCACGCCGGACACGAGGCGCTGATCGCGCTCGCGAAGTCGCGGGCTGACGTCGTGGTCGTCGTGGTGTTCCCAAATCCGCTCGCGTTCGGGCCAAGTGAGAATTTTGCCGGCTACCCGCGCTCACCGGGAGCCGATCTGAAGCGGTGCGGGGAACTGGGCGTGGATGTGGTGTTCATGCCCGCGGTCGAGGAGGTGTTTCCCCGCGGGTTCTCGACGTACGTGACGGAGGAGGCGGTGACCAAATCGTTGTGCGGGATTTCCCGCCCGACGCATTTTCGCGGCGTCACGACCGCAACCGCGAAGCTGCTCAATATCGTGCGGCCGGAGGTGCTGGTCCTGGGCCAGCGCGACGCCCAGCAGATCGCGGTCGTGCGCAAGATGATCAACGATCTCTGTTTTGGCACGGAAATCGCAGTCGCGCCGACGGTGCGGGATGCGGATGGCCTCGTGATTTCCGTGCGCAACCACGATCTCACCGCCGGCCAGCGGCAGGAGGCGCTGTCCGTCCACGCCGCGCTGCGGCGCGCGAAGGAAATGGTGGCGCAGGGTGTGCGCAGCCCCGATCGGATCATCGCGGAGGCGACCCATCTGCTGGGGGAGCGGCGCCGGGTGCGGGTGATTTACATCGCGGTCGTCGAGCCGAATACGATGGAGCCGATGCGGGAAGTCGTGCCCGGCAAATCGCTCCTGGCGATCGCCGTGTGGGTCGACGAAGTGCGGCTGATCGACAATGCCGAACTGTGAGGTTTTTGCCGCGCAAAAACCTGGGTTAGTTTTCCGCCGGAAGCGAAAGACCCGCCACGACGACCTCCAGCCCCTTGGCGCGGAGTGCCGCCACGAGGGGCGCCGGGGCGGCTGCGTCGGTGACGATCACGTCGACGGCGGAAAAATCCGACAGGAAAAACGTCGAGCGACGCCCGAACTTCGTGTGATCGAAACAGAAAATCACTTTCGCCGCCCCGGCGATCATCGCGCGTTGGATGTCCACCAGGAGCGCATGCGAATTGTAAATCCCATCCTCGGAAAGGCCGCTGCCGCTGAGGATCGCCACGTCGGCGTGCATCCGCGAAAACGTTTCCACCGCGTGCGGACCGACGAGCGTTCCAAGCCGCGGGTAAACAACGCCACCCGACAGTACCACTTCATGGCGGTGCGAGGCCGAGAAGAAATTAGCAACGGGAAGTGAGTTGGTGATGATTTGCGCCACCTTGTCCGCCAGCCGCTTTGCGACGTGGAAGCAAGTCGTCCCGCTGTCGATGATGACGTTCTGGCCCGGCTGGATGAGTACCGCACAGGCCTCACCGATGGACTCCTTCTCGGCGACTTGGTACGTGTCACGGACGTTGAAAACAAACTCGTCGGTCTTCGGTTGGAGCGTCCGCGCCCCGCCGTGAGTCCGGCGAACGGATCGATTCGCCTCCAAGGCTGCCAGATCGCGGCGGACCGTCGAAATCGAGACGCCCACAGTTTGCGCAAGATCTTCCAGCGAAGAAAATTCCACCTTCTGAAGGTAGGCCTCTAGCTTCGCCTGGCGCTCTTCGGGCTGCATAGTCTTGGAATGTTATGGAAGATTCTGGAAGATTATGCAACCAAAACCTTGACACGCTGGAAGGTTTATAGCGCTAATCGGACCGTTTCAGCCAACGTATTCCATGTCCTTGCCACCGCCATCGCCTCATCGTGTCGAGATTGAACATCTCGTTCGGCGGGCGATTTATCAGCGGCTAGGAAGGACGCTGCCGCGGAGGGCGCTCGCACCGAATCCACTGTTGGTGAACATCAGCGCGCGCCACTGCCATCTGTCGCCTGATGCCGTGGAAGCCCTTTTCGGCCACGGTGCGAAGCTCACTCCGATGAAGTGGCTTTACCAGAAAGACCAGTTCGCCGCGAAGGAGACCGTCACGCTCATCGGCCCGCGCAGCCGTGTCATTTCGAATCTCCGCATCCTCGGCCCGTGCCGCGATTTCAATCAGATCGAGCTCGCGCTCACGGATTCCATCTCGCTGGGATTCGACGTTCCGATCCGCGCCTCCGGCAACATCGCGGGCACGCCCAACTGCATGCTGATGGGGCCGGCGGGGTTTTTCGAAATGAAAGCGGGTGTCATCCGTGCCGCTCCGCACGTGCACATGAATCCGGACGACGCCGCTTTCTACGGCGTGAAAAACGGCGACTACATGCGCCTCCGCGTTGGCGGACCCTGTGCGACGACGTTCGATCGCCTGCTCGTGCGCGTCCACCCCGACTTCAAACTCGAGGTCCACATCGACACCGACGAGGGCAACGCGTGCGCGCTGCAGCCCGACACGCCGGTCGAATTGCTCAAGTAACCCGCGCGCAGCACAGGGGTCTTTTTCACGCTTCAACGAATCAGCGCTTCGACAGCTCATCTTCTCAGCATCAAACCAACTCCCCACACACATGAATGAGTCCATCGGCATGGTAGAAACTCGTGGCTATGTAGGCAGCGTCGAAGCCAGCGACGCCATGGTCAAGGCGGCGAACGTCTCTCTCGTTCGCCAAATCCAAATCGGCGGTGGCTTCGTCACCGTCGTGGTCAAAGGCGACGTCGGCAGCGTGAAAGCCGCGGTCGAGGCCGGCTCGGAGGCGGCCAAGCGCGTGGGCGAACTCATCTGTTCGCATGTCATCGCCCGGCCACATCCGGAGCTGCTCCGCACGGTCGGCCTCTAATTCACCCTCAACCCGCCTCCGGCGGGCAAGCTCTCAGCTCTAAACCCGCCTGCGGCGGGCAAGCTCTCAACTCTCACCACCCATGTCACAAGAAGCAGTCGGTATGATTGAAACCAAAGGTTTTTGCGCGCTCCTCGAGGCCGCGGATTCAGCCCTCAAGGCCGCCAGCGTCACGATGACCGGTTACGAAGCGGTCGGCAGCGGCTACGTGTGCGCGTTTTTCCGCGGCGATGTCGCCGCCGTGAAAGCCGCCATCGACGCCGCGGCTGAAGCCGCGTCCAAGGTCGGCGAAGTCATCGCCGTCCAGGTGATCCCGCGTCCGCACGAGGAACTCGCGGGGCTCGGCAAGTGGCTCAACCCGCCGGCCGCCTCCTGAGGCGGTCACCGAAACCACCCAGTTTGTCATTCTGAGCGCAGCGAAGAATCCACCCGGAGATTCGCACCCCGCACCGCGCACCGTGCGTCCAGCTGGATTCTTCGCTGCGCTCAGAATGACAGGCCCTTGGAAAGTTTATTTGAGCGTTTTGCTCCACCTTCTCACCGCCCCGGTTCGATGAACATCCTCGTCGCCAATCTCGGCTCGACCTCGTTCAAGTTCCGTCTGTTTCGCTTCGACGGAGCAGGGACGCCGTCGTTGCTCGCGAAGGGCGGCTACGAGCGCGTGGACGATTTTGGCCGGGCGATCGACGACTGCCTCGCCGGGCTCCAGGCCGGCGGTCACGTGCGCTCTGCCGCCGATGTCCACGGGGTCGGTTTCAAGACCGTGCTCGGCAAGAACCTCACCGGCTGTGTGCGCGCCGACGCCCGGGTGATCGCCGCCCTCGACGGTTTCAAGGAGGTCGCGCCCGCGCACAATCCGGCCTACGCCGCCGGCATTCGGCGCTTCGGGGAAAAACTTCCGGGCGTCCCGCTCGTCGCGCTCTTTGAAACGGCGTTTTATCAATGGGTGCCGGACGCTGCGTCGCGTTACGCGGTTCCCGAGGCGTGGTTCCAAGCGGGCGTGCGCCGTCACGGCTTTCACGGCGCGAGCCACAAATTCGTGGCTGAGCGATCCGCCGAGCTTCTCGGCCGGGACGACATCGCCGGCCGCGTGCGCAAACTTTACCAGGCCGGCCCGTCGCCCGTCGCCTCCGGCAAGCCGCCGCTCCGCGTCATCTCGTGCCACCTCGGTGGCAGCAGTTCGATCACCGGCCTGCGCGATGGCATCGCCATCGGCTCGAGCCTGGGCCTGAGCCCGCAGTCCGGCCTGCCGCAGAACAATCGCGTCGGCGATCTCGATTCCGCCGCCGTGCCGTACGTGATGAAAACGCTCGGCCTCTCGCTCGCCGAGGTCGAACGCCAGATGACCAGGGAGAGCGGGCTGCTCGGTCTCTCCGGGGTCAGCAATGATCTGCGGGACATCGGTGCCGCCGCGGCGCAGGGCAACCCGCGCGCCCGGGTGGCGCTCGATGTCTTCGCCCACTCGGCGCGCCACTGGATTGGGGCTTTCCTTCTCGAACTCAATGGTTGCGACGCCCTCGTGTTCACCGCCGGCATCGGCGAGAACAACCCCGATTTGCGCGCCGCGATCTGTGCGGACCTCGATCAGCTCGGCGTCCAAATCGATCCGGCGAAGAACGACGCGCTCCGCGGCGCCGAAGGCGAAATCTCCGCGATCGGTTCGCGCGTGAAGATTTTTGTCATCCCCGCCAACGAAGAGCTCGTCGTCGCCCGTGAAACCGTGCGGTGCATCGCGGCGAGCAACTGAAATGAAGACGCCCGCATTGAAAATTGTAGGAGCCTGCTTGCAGGCGATTAATCTTTCCGCCGTAGGGGCGTCGCTTGTCGACGCCCGGTTCGGGTTCGTCGACGCGCGCGGGCGTCGGCAAGCGACGCCCCAACAATCCTGACCTGCCCACTCTCCGTCACCTTCAACCGCAACCTCCAACTCAAGAAAACCATGTCCTCCAAAGCCATCGGCCTCCTCGAAACCCGCGGCCTCATTGCCCTCGTCACCGGAACTGACGCCATGCTCAAGTCCGCCAACGTCACGCTCGCCGGCCCCATGAAGCAGGTCGGCAACGCGCTCGTCACCGCCGTCGTGATCGGCGACGTTGCCGCGGTCAAGGCCGCCACCGACGCCGGCGCCCAGGCCGCCCGCGCGGTCGGCGAAGTCGTCAGCGTGCAGGTCATTCCGCGCCCGCACGACGACGTCACCGTCGTGTTGCCGAAGCAGCCGGTCGCCGCGCCCGCGAAGAAATAACGCGCTGCGTTCGCTGTAGGGGCGTCGCTTGACGACGCCCGCGGGCGCCGACCAGCGACGCCCCTACACCCCGACCCCCGCCCTCCGACCCTCTCCACCATGTTCCTCGCGCGCGTCATCGGTTCCGTCGTCTCGACCAAGAAGGATGAGGCGATGAAAGGTCGCAAACTCGTCGTCCTGCGGCCACTCCTCGTGGACGAATCCAACCCGGCTCAATTTCGTCCCGGCGCGAACACGGTCGTCGCGGTCGATTCGCTCGGCGCCGGCCTGGACGAATTGGTGCTCTTCTGCCAGGGCAGCTCCGCGCGCCAGGCCACCGGCATGAAAACGCTGCCCGTTGACGCCGTCATCGTCGGCATCGTCGATGCCGTCGATGTGCTGAACCAGAAAATTTATCCGGCGAAAAAATAACGACCCGATGTGTAGGGGCGGCGCTTGTCGCCGCCCGCGGGCGCCGGCCAGCGGCGCCCCTACAGATCCAGAATTGCCGCAACCATGAGCACCTCCCTCCAACTCGATGAGCAAGCCCTGCGCACAATCGTCGAGGACGTGATGCGCAACCTCAGTCGCTCGCCGGTCCTGTCTCCGGCGCCCGCGCCGTCCGCGGCCGCCGGCCCGTCCAGCTCCGGTGGCGCGCCGCGGGTATCGTCGAAGGGCCCGCGCTACGGCGTCTTCGAGGACGTCAAAGAGGCCTGCGCCGCCGCCCAGGATGCCTTCGAGCAGCTCAGGGAAAAAGGCATCGCCGGTCGCGCGAAGGTCGTCGAAATCGTCAAGGAACTCTGCACCGCAAAGGCCGCGGAGTGGGGCAAGTTCGAATTCGAGGAAACCAAGATGGGCCGGCTCGAGCACAAGATCGAGAAGCTGCAAATCGTGAGACTCGTGCCCGGCGTCGAGTGGCTCCAGCCGCGCGGCATGAGCGGCGACCACGGCATCACGATGGAGGAGCACACGCCCTTCGGCGTCATCGGCGCGATTCTGCCGGTCACGCACTCCGTCCCGACCCTGAGCGGCAACGTGATCAACATCGTCGCCGCGGGCAACGCGGTCGTTTTCAACCCGCATCCGGGCGGGGCGCGTTCGGCCGCGCTCGCGGTCCGCGCCTACAACCAGGCGATCCACGCCGCGCTCGGGATCGAGAATCTCGTCTGCACGATCGAGCAGCCGTCGATCGAGTCGTTCGACGCCCTGGCGAAAAACGAATTCATCCGCCTGCTTTGCATCACGGGCGGCCCGGCCGTCGTGAACGCCGCCATGAAATCCGGCAAGCGCGCGATCTGCGCCGGCCCCGGCAATCCGCCCGTGCTCGTCGATGGCACCGGCTGCCTGAAAAAGGCGGCGCGCGACGTGATTCAAGGCGGCGGCTTCGACAACAATCTCCTCTGCATCGGGGAAAAACAAGTTTTCGTCCTCGATCCGTTTGCGGACAAATTCATCGAGGGCCTCAAGGCCGCGGGCGCCGTGCAACTCAACGCGTCGCAACTCGAGAAGCTCACCGGCGTCGCATTCACGACGTCGAAGGATGCGGGCGGCTGCTCGCACGCCGTGCTCAATCGCAAGCTCGTCGGCGCCGATGCCTCCGTCCTTGCGCAGCATGCGGGCACCACCGTGCCGGCGAACACCCCGATCCTCTTCGCCGAGGCCGACGCCGACCACGCGTTCGTGATGGAAGAGCAGATGATGCCGATGCTGCCGGTGGTCCGGGTGACGAACATCGAGCAGGGCATCGAGTTCGCCCGCAAGTCCGAGCATGGCTACAAGCACTCCGCGATGATCCATTCGCTCAATGTCGATCACATGACGCTGATGGCCCGCGCCCTCGACACGACCCTGTTCATCAAGAACGGGCCCTGCGTCGCCGGCCTTGGCCTGGGCGGAGAGGGTTATCTCAGCTACTCCATCGCCACCACGACTGGCGAAGGGATCACGACGCCGGAAACGTTCACCCGCACGCGCCGCTGCGTGATGGTCGACAACCTGCGGATCTATTGAACCATGATCCTCGCGCGCGTCGACGGAGTCATCGTTACGACCATCTGCCATCCAAGCATGGTGGGTTGCCGGACGATTATCTGTCAGCCCCTCGACGACCAGGGGCGGGAGGAGGGCGCGCCCATCCTCGCCCTCGATCCGCAGGGCGCGGGCCAGCATGAACGCGTGCTCGTCTCGACCGACGGCTCCCACACCCGCGAGTTCGTCAAGGACCCAAGATCACCGCTCCGCAACATGATCCTCGCGATCGTCGACGCGAAGGCGGGCTAACGCCCGCCGACTGCGAGACCACGGGACAACAAGACAACATGACCATCAAGGCAGGACAGCAAGAAAACGGGACGGCGGTCGGCTGGTCGTGTCGTTCCGACAATCCGTTGGCTCGTCGTCTAATTGTCCTGGTGTCCTGCTGTCACGCCGTCTCGTAGTCCAATTCACCATGCGCCTCGGCCACGTCATCGGACGCGTCACGCTCTCGAAGCAGGATCCCGCCTACAAGGGCGGCCGCTTCCTGCTCGTGCAACCGTTCGCGAAGGAACAGTTCAAGGGGGCGCCGATGACGCCGCTCGCGAAAGGCAGCAGCCTGGTGGTGTACGACAATCTCGGGGCCGGCCTCGGTCACGTCATCGGTTTCACCGAGGGGGCCGAAGCCACCGCGCCCTTCGAAAACCCCACGCCAGTCGACGCGTTCAACGCCGCCATCATCGACCAGATTTTCTACACGCCGCCAACATGAGCAGAGGACCACAGACCAAAGGACCACGGACCGCGGACCAAAGGACCACGGACCGCGGACCACGGCTCACGGTTCACGCCTCGCGTCTCACGACTCACGACTCGCGGCCAGTCGGACCGCCAATTTTCCTGGGTGGTCCCGTGGTCTGGTAGTCCGTTGTCCTTCTAACCACCATGGCCAAAGTCATCACCGCTCGCGAAGCCGAAGAACTCGTCCGCAAAGGCGAGTCGCCGCCCGCCGGCGCCATCCTCACGCCGTCCGCCCGCGACGTCTTTAGCGGCCGCGTGAAGCCTCTTTTCAAGGGTTCCACGGG
>JACQWL010000565.1 GCA_016209255.1 Verrucomicrobiota bacterium | reverse complement strand
CTCCAATTGCTCGTCTGGCTGCAGGCCCGCCGCCAGGGGCGGGATCTCGCCTGAGTCGCCGACAGGCGGTCGGGTTGGACCGCGTTTTCGCCAACGCGGTCGTTGCCGTTCTGCGTAGACGCGTGCTGAGGACAACGCGCCACCCTTCGTTGGTTTCGTTTACCCGGAAAGGACGCGCTGCGCTTGCAGGGATACGTCAGAGCGGTACTCCGCCTGTCGCGGCCCGTGCCCGTCGCCACCGGGCGGCGACCGCGCGTTTGTTGTCATTCATTAAATGACAACCTCAGCGGGCCAGCGGCGAAGGGAAGATGCCGGGGGGCGGATGGGGTCGGGTTGCTAATCTTACACGCGACGCCCGCAAAGCCGCGGTGATTTTCAGCAGCCGATCCTCGCTTCCGACGAAGATCATCATCGGCAGCCGGCCGCGGATTTGCTCCGCCCTGGCCCGTGCGATCGCCAATGGGTGGCTGGCGGCGTAGAGCTCAGCGTCGCGGGCGCAACTGGCTCCGGTTTCCCCGGCTGGACGGTCTGGGCCGCCATCGTCGGCCTGACCACCCCATGTCAACTTTCGTGCGCATACAGCTCCCATGGCGCCCACGTGTTGTCGACGGCGCGGCGGCCGAACCGCAACGGCGGGCGGCCCACTTCAAACGCGCCGATGTCCGGCGCGCCGCCGCTGAAGTCATCATTGAAATTGGGGAGGCGCGTGCCGCCGTCGATGACGGGATTTGGCACCGTGACGACGGCACCGTGGACGGCGACGGCCTTGCCGCCGCGATCAACGGAGGTTCTTCCCGGCTCGACTCGGGTCGTCACTGCCGCGGGATAAAACTCGAGGGAATACGATGGGAGATAGGCCATGGCGCCGCTGACGCCGTGGGGTTCAATGGTGCGGCTTCCATCCGGTGATTGCACGCCCGTCGGCCATCCGATGCGGCCGCTCCGGACGATGGATTCAGTAGCGCGGCCTCTGTCCGAGCCGCTATAGAAATCATAGTCGTAGTCGCTGGAAGTGTCCGGCAGGCTCGGCGTCAGCCGGCCGGGGCAGTCGAAGATATTGTTGCGCGTAACGGTATTCGGGTCGGGAACGTCGGGGTGGCCGCTGAAAACGCTGAAGGCGCCCCTGGGTTGGAGGGCCGTATTATGGAAGACGAATTTGTGACCGCGGCCGAACTCTCCGCTCATACCGGTTTTGATCATCGCGACACCCATCGGGTCCTTTCGCGTGCGGCGGCTGACGCCAAAGACATTGCGGTGGATGTAAAGCGGGCCCTTCGAGGTGGAGGCGGTCGCGACGTGCACGAACGCACGGTCGATGTAATTGCCCCAGATGCGCACGTTCATGTTCGCGCCTTCGCTTTCGATGCCATCGTCCCACACCCCGGCTATGATGTTGCCGTGGATGTCGGAATCGCGGTTGGGACTGCCGGCGGTGCTGTTGTTGGCGCCACCACCGATGCCATCGTTGAACCCGCGGTCATCGGTCGAAACAATTTCGTTGTAACGAATGACATTGTGGCCCGTGGAATTGATGAGGCTGATGCCCTGCGGTCCGGCCGGGTGACCGCTGTCCCAGTCGTTGGCGGCGCCGCGTGGATTCTCGATGAGGTTCCGTTGCAGCACGAGATGACCGGCTCCGGGCCCGGCATAAATGCCGCTGTCCATGTTGCCCGTGTTGCCGAACGTCAGAGAACCGCCGCCGCGGCCCCAACCCGTAATGCGGCAATCTTCGACGACAACGTGATGGCGACCGGGCTTGATCAGGACGCCGTGTTGCGCGGCATTCTTGAGTTCCAGACCGCGCACGATGACGTAGTCAGCATCGATGACGAAGGTGTGGTCCGCTTGATTGGCGACATCGATCGTCGTCCGCGTCTGCGGATGCGGTGTGATGAGGTGGTAGGCCGCGGGCGTGCCGGACTCCATGATTGCGAACGGAACCGTCTGCGAGGCGACACGCGTGGTTTTTCCAACGGGAAACCGGTCGCTGCCGGTGCGGGTGCCAATGAGGGCGCTCCGGCCGCGATGCGTGAGGCGGACTTCATGCGCCGTATCGGGCTGCAGACCGATGATGCTGCCGCGATATTCCTGATTGCGCGGGTCGTAGACGAGATCGAGAGCCGGGCGCCACGCGGAAGTGCCGGCGGCGCGATAGTGAACGTTGCACACGCCGGTCTCCGCGCTGGGGTAATAAAGGCCGATGCATTCGAACGTGGTCACTGCGGTGGGCTCGGAGCGGACGGCAGTGGCGAGCACGGCGGCGATGAAACGGGCGAGCGATTTCATGATGAATTTGGAGAGTGGAGAATCCCACGCTGCGGGTTTGTCGTGTCGGGATGCCGGTTTGCCGCCTCGGGGGCAGGTCAGGTCTGGGACCTGACCCGCTGGACGGCGCGCACGCGGAGCGATCCTGCGATGGCCGCAGAATGGTCAGGTCGGAGACCTGACCTACCGCGAAGCCATCCTCAGAAATTCACCGCAAAGGTGACGACGATCACGCGCGGCTCGACGGTGGCGATCTTCGCGAGCGAGCCGTCCACAAACGCGCCCACCGGCACGTAATCGTCCTCGTCGAGCAGGTTCCGGATATTGAGCTGCAGGCGATAAGAGAAGCCGCCGAACGCCTTCAGCCGGCCGCGGTAGCCGAGAATGCCGTCAAAATACAACTCCGGTTCGCCCTTGTACGATTTGCCGAGGTCGAGGATCGTGCTGCCGGTTTCGCTGATCCGGGTGCCGTAGCCGATGGACGGGGCCGCGCGCCAGCGGGCGGCGCCACCAACGCTGAAGCCCTTCAGCCGCTCGCGGGTGAAACTGTAGTTGGTAATCAGATTCGCCCGGGCGGATCGCGCCGTGTCCGTCGCCCGGCCGCTCGCGGCCGACATGTAGGCGAACGCGCGGCCGTTGAGCGCCGTGTTGTAGTACTGCTCCAGCGTCTGGCCCGTGGGGCTGGTGGCGCTCAAGGGCGCGGTCCGCCAGGTCACCGGCCGGCCACTGGCGTCGACTTCGCCATTGGTCGCCACGATTCCTTCCCAAACCGGCTTGCGCAGATCCGCCCAGGTGAACCACGGCAGCCCGATGTCGGACTCGATCGCCTTCGACTTGGCGCCGTTGATCCGGATGTTCCAGCTCTTGACCGGCCGCAGGTTGAGCTCCAGCTCGTAGCCCTTCGATTCGAAGTCCGACATGATCCAGTAGTTCGGCCGGCCGGCGAGCCGGAACCCGCGGCGGTTGCCGTCGGTGATGTTGATCGTCGGCGCGCCCGGGTTGAGCTCCCGCACGCGGGTGTCGATGTTGTAGAAAATGTCGCGCAGAATGTTGACGTCGTTCGACGCGCGCTGCGGGCCGAGCGTGTTCTCGTACTTGTTCAAACGGAGCGAGACCTTGTCGTTCCACAGGTCGAGCCGGATGCCGTAGTCGCGGCCCTTTCCGCCCGCGCCCGGGATTTCGTTGCCGAACGGATCGTAGCGACCGACGTTCAGATCGAACGTGGCCGAACGATTGTGGAACAGCGAAAGCCAGGCGAGCGGCCGCACGACGAAGCCGATGTTGCGATTGATGCCCGACTGGGATTCGCCGTACGGGCCCCAATCGGCGTCCCAAAGCACGGGATACAATCCGGTGAAATCCAGCACCTGCGAATCCGGATGGGTCGTGGCCGACTTGGCGGTGTCCTTGCGATAGCCGTACGTGAGCACCAGTCGGTCGCGTCCTTCGCGGTCAGGCAGGAAGAAGCCCTGCCAGGCGAGAATCGCCGCGGAGACCTTGTTCCGGGTGTTGCTGGCGGCATTGCCGGCGCCCAGGCGTTTTCCGTCCGCCGAGACAAACGGCGTGTCGATCAGGTACAGCGTGTACGGCCGGCCGTTGGCGTCGACCAGCGACCAGTCTCCCGTCATCGAGCCGTACGCCCGGGTCGGGTCGTGCGGATTGGTGAAATAGTGACGATACTGCGGCAGGCGCGTGCCGTTGTTGGCCCAGTTTCGCGTCGTCTTGGGGGTCAACGTCAGGCCCGGAATCACCGGATCGTCGAGAATCTTGCGGTTGAAATTCTGCTGCGCGAGGGTCGTCGCCGCGGAGCTGGTATAGAGCCCGGAGAGCCGGTGGCGGCCGAGCCACTTTCCCCAGCGCCCGCGGTTGGCAAGCTGGCGACCGGCGTTGAGTTCGTACGAAAGCATCGCCCGCCAGTCGTCGCGCTCGTGATAATCATAGTCATTCGCGGCCTGTCCCTGGAAATAGTACTGTCCGAAATACGGATTCCGCGTGGTCGTGCCGGGGAGGAACATGTTCGCATCGACCTGGACTTGGAAATTGCTGCTTCCCGCCGCGCCGCCGGCATTGACGCGGTGGTCGTAGGCGTCCTCCCGGTTGTAGGCGAATTCGAGAAAGAGGTTCTCCGCCAGCTTCTGCTCGAGGATGGCGGTTTTCGTATAGCTGCCGAGCAGCACGGTGCGGCTCGTGCCCACGATGTTCACGTCGAAGGGAAAGATGCCCGGGTCGAAGAGGGTCGCGTCGAGCTCGGCATCGAAGGTCGGATCGCGGCCCGGCAGCGTCGCGGGATTTCTCACCACGACGGAGTTGCGCCAGCTCTGAATCGGCACCACCCCATCCTGGATCACGACGGCCACATTGCCGGCCTGATTGAAGATGACGTTGTTCGCGATGCCCGTGAAGCTGCTGTTGTTGTACGCCGGTTTCGCCGTGGGGTAGCCGCTGCCGGCGATCTGGTTCGCGTACAGCCACGGCGTTATGCGATCGGTCGGAGCGATGCGGCCGGCGCGATTCCAGTTCCGGTGATCCCGCTCACCCTGGAGAATGAGCGTGGTGTTCTTGAACGGCTTGAACGTGAGTGCGCCGTAGAGCCGCTCGTCGCGATCGAGATTCGGGCTCTTCATCGTGTATTCCCGCTTCGACAGGCCCATGAAGCGGAGCGCGAGGATCTGCGGCTTCACCACGACATTGGCGTCGAACGTGCCGCGCTTGGAATTCTCCGAGTCGTACTGCAGCTGGAAACCGTATCGATTGCGGTCGGTGAGCGCGCGAGCGGGCGTGGCGTCGAAGATCCCGGCCGGGCTTCCGAGTCCGAACAGAATCGCGTTGGGCCCGGCCGCGATCGTGGTGCGCTCGATGTTGAAGTTGTCGGTGGGATTGTGGACCTGGAAGAAGTTCCGCGAGATCGTGCCCGAGCCGATGCCGCGGATCCGGCCGCCGTTCGCGGGATTCGACACCTGATTGCCCGGCGTGGCGGGCATGTAGTCGGTGTGGTTCTCGGAGTTCGCGGTGTAGACCAGCGCCTGATCCGCGCTGGTCAGCGCGAGGTCGCTCATGAAATCCTTCGTCAGCACCTCGATCTGGTTGGGGACGTCCTTGAAGTTCGTGCGCAGCCGGCTGCCGGCGAGCGTCTCGGTGGCAATCCAGCCCGTGTCGGAGGTCTCGGATATCACGAAGGGCGAGAGCTCGATGGCAGGTTCGTCGACCGCGTTGGAAGGCGCCGGCGCGGGCGGCGTTGGCGGCAGGGCTTGGGAAAACGCGGTGGAGGCGAATACCAGCAGCGCGGCAAGGCGCGAAACAAAACCAGCGGATGCGATAGTCATGGGGTGTCAGGGTTAAGGAACGGCGCCATCCGCGGGCGGGATTACGCGGCGACGGGTGCCAGATGCATGGGGGAAACCTCGGGAAACGGCGCGCGAGCGTGTGCCGGCGCGAAACGGGTATTGCCGGCACAGATCGCAGTGGAATCGGACAATTGGGAGACTGCCACGAATCTCTTCCCGGCGCCACTCAAATCTCCCGTTTGGATAGTGCGGGGCGCAGCTCTGAATTGGCGGTTCGACTGTGGGAGGGGCTTCATGCTCCGACGCAGGACATGCGCCAACAAGTCGGGGCGTAAAGCCCCTCCCACAGCCAGCCCTG
>JACQWL010000572.1 GCA_016209255.1 Verrucomicrobiota bacterium | reverse complement strand
GGCGAAACCGAGGAGTTGTACGAACTGGAATCGGATCCCGAGGAGCTGACAAATCTCGCCGCCCGGCCCGAACAGGCGGCCCGGCTGCGGGAGCTGCGCGCCAGGGCGATTGCCGAGCTGCGAAGGACCGACGCGAAGTTCGTCGATCGCATGCCTGCAACGAAGGCGCAGGGTAGCCGGTAGCCCGATGCCCTTTATGCTCCGCGCGATTACCCTTTTGTGAGCCACACCCGCGGCACCGAGTTGATCGTCGAGCACATCGAAAAATATTGGTGCCCTTCAATCTTGAGCGAATCCCTCCGGCAGGTCGTGCCGGGATCGAACGATCCTGCAGTCGCTGCCCGCCAATCGCGATAGGCTCCAGGCGGGCGCGGCCGATTGCGCAGGGCACGGGGAGATGGCGAAAGAGAAACTTCGGCCTTGCCCAAGGTGGTTTTCGAGGTATCCGTAATTTCGCATCTGCGACGATTTCAGTCGATGATGAATACCCCGAATACCCCTGCAACCCGTGGTCCGTGGCTGGCGTGCGCCCTCGCGCGGGACGCGTGGCTCATTGCCGCGGCACCTGCGGGGGAAGAGCTGACTCCGAATCTGAAACCCTAGGATCGTTCGAAGAACCGCCAATAATCATGAAACGAAAGGCTTCCCTTGTCCTGTTGATTGGTTGGATTGCGTTTGCCTTCGCGCCAGCTCCCGCCGTCAGGAGCGCGGTCGGCGATACCGAAGGCGTTGGGCGAGCCGCAGCGAGCGCGGGAAAAGGCTCGATCTCGGGCTTGGTGAGCGGCGCCAAGACCGGCAACATGTTGCAGGGCGCGGTCGTTGACGTTCCCGCCCTGAACCGGCAGGCCCTGACGGACAATAATGGCCGCTTTACCCTGACCGGTCTCCCGCCGGGTCCGCTGGAACTGGTCGTGTCCTACACCGGACTGCGGGACGAAAGGCGGACGATATCCGTCGGCGGGGATAACCTGATGCCCCTGTCCTTCGAGCTCTCGCCGGAGGATCTCATCGTTCTGGAAAAATTCACGGTCGCCAGCGAGCGCGAGGGCAATGCGCTCGCGATTACGAACCAGCGCAATGCGCTGAATTTCAAGAATGTCGTGGCGACGGACAGTTTCGGAACGATTCCCAACATGGGCGTGGGCGAATTGCTGCTGCGTCTGCCCGGGGTGGCCCCGGTTTACGATCCCCAGGGCCGGGTCGGTTCCGTCTCGGTCCGAGGTATGCCATCGGAAATGACTTCGACGACCATCGACGGAAATCCGGCGTTCCGCGGCAACGGCGCGCGAATCACCGGTTTTATCGGGCTGGTTGGCGCGTTCATCGAACAGGTGGAGCTGACGAAGGGTCACACGCCTGACCAGTCCGCCAATTCGCTCGGCGGAGGCGTGAATCTCAGAACGGCGTCGCCGCTCAACATGAAGGAAAAAAGGCGGTTCAGCTACAACGTGGCCGGCCGCTGGGCGCCGTCCTTTTTCGAGCATACGCGGGACAGGCTTGATCACCCGACTCACCCCTTGATCAGCCTGGAATACCAGGAGGCCTTCAGCGTGGCGGGCGGGGAACGCAATCTGGGCATATCGGCCGGCGTTTTCTACAGCGAGAACAACAACGACGGGAATCTGGAATTCTACAACTACCAGAATACGCTGAATTCGCCGGCCTATATCCACGACTACCGCTCCACCGCGAACATCGTCAACAAGCACATCGGCTCGACCAATCTCAAGATGGAATACCGGCCTTCGCCGGCGAGCAAGTTTACCTTCGGCGCGATCTACAATTTTGAAGTCACGCCTCATAACCGAACCGCCACGATCCGTGCCTTCACCAGCCAGACGATCGCCACGCTCGATGCCAGCGGCCAGCCGACCGGGACCGGCGCCATTCTGCCGGGATTCACGGCCGCGCGGACCGAAATCCGCGCGCTTCCGGCCTCCACCGTCAATATGTCCACCAACGTGGCCACGTACTATGCGGAGAGCCCCACGTTCAACGCCAGTGGCGCGCACAAGTTCGGCAATTGGGACATTGATTATAGAGCGGCTTATACCACGATCTTCATTCATCGTCCGTCCGGAACAATAGGAGAGAAAGGCGCCCAAGGCGGGACATTGACATATTCCGTCACCAATGTCGGCTGGATCGTCGATCGCGCCGACCCCTGGGCCCCGACCTTTAGGCAGACGGCCGGCCCGAGCATCTACAATCTCGCCAACTACCGGACTGGGATCCAGCATTCGACGTTGCACGAGGAGGAAACCAACAGCGCCCTGAATGGCGCCTTCAACGCCGCCTACGGGTTCAACACCCGGTTCCCGATCACGCTCAAGACGGGATTGGCCTACGAGCGTCGCATTCACCACCCCACCACGGTCAACTCGCGCCAATGGTCTCGCGTGGCGACCGCTCCACCGCTGCCCGATATTTGGGTCATGTGGATGGAATTCGATGAGCGCAACCCCGGGCGGCTCCCGATGGTGAATCCCCGGGCCACCAATGCGGAGCTGTCCAATCCGGCGCTTTGGACCGAAAACGTTTACTTTAGAGAGATGGTAAAGCGCAGCCAGACCAGGAAGGCCACGGAGGATATTTCGGGGGCCTACGCGATGGCACGGGCCAAGTTCAACCGTCTCGGCCTCCTCGCGGGGGTGCGGACCGAGCGGACCGACGTCACCGGAGAGGGCAATGTCCGCCGGACGCCGGCGACAGCCGCGCAGATCCCCGATCCGGTGGCACGCGCGGCCTACGATTACGGCATCAAGGTGAAGAATGAAAAAAGTTACACGCGCTCTTTCCCCAGCGTCCACTTCACCTACGATCTTACGGGCAATCTAAAGGCGCGGGCGAGTTGGTCGACCAGTTTCGGACGCCCGAATCAGACCGTGCTCCTGCCCAGCGCCACCGCCAACGATACGGCGCAGACCCTGACCGTCGCCAACACCGGGCTTGGACCCCAATACTCCGAAAACGTCGATGTCGGCCTGGATTATTATTTTAAACCGGCCGGCCTGCTCACGGTCGGTTTTTTTAGCAAGAACATCAAGGATTACATCGTCTCCAGCCAGATCGGTGTCGTGGGGGCGGGGCCGGAAAATGGCTACTCCGGGGACTATGCCGGCTATGCGTTGCTCAGCTCGACCAACGCCGGCACGGCCAAGGTCAAGGGGTTGGAAATCGACTATCGCCAGCAATTCATCTTCCTGCCGGGCTGGTTGAAAGGACTGGAGCTGGCCGCCAACTACACCGCGATTGAAGCCGAGGGCGATTTCGGCACGGCGGGCGCGGCGCTGAAGAACAAGGAAGTTGCGGGCTTTGTGCCGCGTACCTTTAACGTGAGCTTGGGCCATACTTACGGGCCCTTCGGCACGCGCCTGACCTACAACTCCGTCGGTAACAGCCTGCGCACGTTCAACGCGAATCCCGCGCTCCGTTTCTACACGGCCGACCTGGACTATATCCAAGTGGGGGTTTTCTACCGGTGGAAGCGCTCCGTGGTCTTCTCGTGTGACGTTACCAACGTCGCTGGCGCCCAACGGGAGGTCTATCAGTATCTGCCTGCCCGGTCGGCCGAAATCCGCTCCCCCAACCAGACGGTAACCCTTGGGGTCAAAGGCCGCTTCTAAATGCGGATGCGGGGCGGTGCCCCGGTTGAAACGAAAGATTACGATCCAGTCCGATTATGCAGCCGTTGCCTCTGGTCAGGAAACTGCTTTTCCCCCTGCTCGCCGCTCTGGCGACGTCTGCCTCCATGGCTCACGCCAGAGCGGTGCGGAATATCCCCTATGCCGGCACGGCGAACGAGCGTCAAATGCTCGACGTCTATGCTCCGGAGAGGAACGGCGAGAATCGTCCCGTCGTCGTCTGGGTTCACGGAGGTGGCTGGCAGCGGGGCGACAAAAGCGAGCTCGCCCAGGGCAGCCCTGGCCAGAATGAGTTGAAGCCGCAGGCGTTCGTCGAGCGCGGCTGCGTTTTCATTGCCATGAACTACCGGTTCATCCCGGTGGTCACGCTCCAGGAAATGGCCGGCGACGTCGCCAAAGCGATCCGCTGGGCTCACCAGCACGCGCGGGAATATGGCGGCGACCCGGATTCGCTTTTTGTAATGGGGCACTCGGCGGGAGCGCAACTGTCGGCACTGGTTTGCACGGACGAGCGCTACTTGAAGGCCGAGGGCCTTTCGTTCAAGGTGATCAAGGGATGTGTTCCCGTGGACGGCGGCACGTTTTATCCCCTGCTGCAGATCGAGACGCACCTCGCGCAGGAGGCCAGTTTCCGGCTGAAGTTTCCGGTGGGCGGCGAGCGGGAGCTCGCTTCGGTGCTGTACGTTGCGAAGGGCAAGGGCATCCCGCCGTTTCTCATCCTGCACATCGCCGACAATCCGGCGAGCGGCACGGCGCTGCAGTCCGTGATCCTCGGGAAGGTTCTGCAGGACGCCGAAGTTCCGGCGAAGGTCATCGCCGTGCCGGGAAAGACGCACGCGACGTTGAACGCCGACCTGGGGCTGCCCGGCGACCTGGCGACGCAGGCCCTGTTCGAGTTTGTCGCGGAGCAGACGAGGCGGAGCCGCAAATTTCCATGAGAACGTTCCGACGCCTGGCCGGTCTGGCCTTGCTTGCCCTCGCGGCTGACCTGCCCCTGCGGGCCGCCGAGCCGCTCAACTTCATCTTCATCCTCGCGGACGACATGGGGTGGACGGACGTCGGGTGCTTTGGCAGCGAGTTCTACGAGACCCCGCACATTGACCGGCTGGCGCGCGAAGGGATGAAGTTCACCTCGGCCTATTCGGCCTGCACCGTCTGCTCGCCGACACGCGCGGCCGTGCTCACGGGCAAGTACCCGGCGCGGCTGCATCTCACGGACTTCATCCTCGGGGAAGCGCGGCCGTTCGAAAAGCTGAAGGAGCCCGGCTGGCTGAAATACCTGCCGCTCGAGGAAGTGACGATAGCGGAACGGCTCAAGGCGGCCGGTTACGCCACCGCGCACATCGGCAAGTGGCACCTCGGCGATCCGCCGCACAGTTTCGGATACCCCGCCAATCAAGGGTTCGATCTTACCGTCGGAGGTACTTCGTCGGCCCGCCATCTCCCGCCGCACGGACCGTTGATGAACCTTCCCGAGCAGCCGGAAGGGTTCCTGACCGACCGGCTGACGGACGCAGCCGTGAAGTTCATGGAGGAAAACAGGAGCCGGCCGTTTTTCATCTACCTTCCGCACCATGCGCCGCATTCGCCGATCCAAGGCAAGCCCGAGGTGATTGAAAAGTATCGCCGGAAGAACGCCACCGGCCTGAAGCAGAACAACCCCACCTATGCCGCGCTGGTCGAAAGTGTCGATGACTCGATTGGCAAACTGCTGGCCACTTTGACGCGCCTCAGGCTCGAAGAACGCACCGTTGTCGTTTTCACCACCGACAATGGCGGCGAGGTCGGCGGCGAGAACCGGCGCGCCAAGGCGACCGATTGCTCGCCGCTCCGGCGGGGCAAAGGATCCCCCTACGAAGGCGGCGTGCGGGTGCCGACCATGATCAAGTGGCCCGGCGTTACCCGGCCCGGCAGCGTGTGCGACGTTCCGATCATCAGCGTCGACTATTTCCCGACGATTCTGGAGATGGCGGGACAGACGCCGGGGGCGCTCGTCGACGGGCAGAGTCTTGTGCCGCTGCTCCGGGGCGCCCCCTCCCTGCCGCGCGAGGCGATCTACTGGCATTTCCCGCACTACCATTCGCCCGTCGATTCGCCCTACAGCGCCGTGCGCGCGGGAGCGTGGAAACTCATTCACTTCTTCCAGGATGATCGCGTGGAACTATATAACCTCGAGGCCGACATTGGCGAGGCGAAGGATCTCTCGATGAGTCAGCCGGAGAAAGCCGCGGAGCTCCGCGCCAGGCTGGCCGCATGGCGCACTTCCGTCGGAGCGCAACTCCCCACCCCCAATCCCCAATACGACGAGCGGCGCAGATGGGAATACTTCCGCTGGAACCCGAATACCCTCCAATTGAAAAAATATTAGGGAGGCGGCCAGTTTCCGGCTTGATGAAGTGAAAGGGAACCCGGCGTGAATTCACGCGCGCCGAAATATTGGGCGTTCATTAGCTACAGCCATCGTGACGCCCGCGTGGCCACCGCGTTGCAGCACGCGCTCGAAACCTATTGGCTGCCCCGGTCGTTGGTTGGAACCTGCAACGCCTCCGGCATGGTGCCGGCACGCCTGAGGCCGGTCTTTCTCGACCGCGGCGATTTGCAGGCCAGCACGGTTCTCAAGGGCGTCGTGCACGAGGCCCTCGCGCAAAGCCGTTATCTGATTGTGGTGTGTTCGCCCGACGCCGCGCGATCGACGTCGGTCGATCAGGAGATCGTCGAGTTCAAAAAGATGCACGGCGAATCGCGCGTGCTTGCGGTGATCGCCGCCGGGGAACCGTTCGCGAGCCGGATGCCCGGCCGGGAAGCCGAGGAGTGTTTCCCGGAGGCGTTGCGGCTCGCTCTGACGCCGGACGGACGACCGGGACGCGAGGAGCTGGAACCGATCGCCGCGGATCTTCGTCCGCACGGTGACGACGGTGCGTTCGCGCAATGCGGCGCAGTCGCAACGGGCGCAGGCCGAGGACTTGTTCGAATTCATGCTGGGCGACCTGCGCAAGAAGCTCGAGCCCGTGGGCCGGCTCGACGTGCTCGACGGGGTGGGCGAAAAGGCCCTCGGCTATTACGCCAAGCAGGGGGCCGGCCGGCTGGATGCCAATGCCCTGGGCCGGCGTTCGCGGGCGCTCCACTTGATCGGCCAGATGAGCGAACAGCGCGGCCAGCTCGACGCGGCGCTCGGCGCGTTCAAGCGCGGCGCGGATACGACGGCGCAACTCCTGCAACGCGCGCCAAACGACCCGCAGCGGATCTTCGATCATGCCCAGGGCGTTTACTGGGGTGGCAATATTGCCTGGCGGCGCGGGCAGGTGGCCGCGGCGTTCAAGCCCGGGAGCGCTGGCGCGCGAGCGCCGCCCGCGTGCAGGTTTACGCCGGACACGGCGATCTGCCGGCGATGACCGTGCTCGCGCACGCGCGGTTTCGCCTCGGCGAGATCGAACCCGCGCGGCAGCTCGCCCGGCGGATCGCGTCCTCCACTTTTCGGCACCCCGCCTGCGCTGAACTCACCCACCTGCTCTCTGAACCATCCCGTCGAGATTTTCCGCTTCGGAATTATTTCGACTTTTTCGTGCGCAAGGCCGGCGTGCGCCCGCCTCACGCCGGCCAAAAGTCAATGAGACCCTTGACGCGGTCGACACGGGTCCTGTCGTGACCGGTGCGGCCCGCGGAGGCCGGTTAGCCCTGAAAACCCTCGCGGCCGTTACCCATGAAGATCCGGTTTCCTCTCAGTAACAATACCTAGTCCTAAATAATAAGTTAGGGATTTTCCCGCTTGAACAAACACTCGTAATGCCATTTGCTGTCGAAACTGCCCACTCTTGGGCGAATATAATAACTCATAATTAGTGGCCGAAAATTCATGAAAAATCTGAATACCTCAAAGGGGTTTACCCTCGTCGAAATCATGATCGTTGTCGTCATCATCGGCTTGCTCGCCGCGATGGCTATTCCCGCGTTTCAGAAGGTCCGTACGTCGTCGCAGGACAAGGCCGTGCTCAATAATGCACGCCAACTCGCTGCCGCCGCCGATCAATACTTCCTGGAAAACGGCGTCTCCTCGGTCTCGCAAAACAACCTGGTCGGGGCCACCAATTACGTGAAGTCCCTCAACCTCGTTGCGAGTGAGACCTATCCGGGCGGCTTTACCCAAGGCGAGACGGTCACGGTTCTTGCGATCGCCGGTCAGCGCACGCTTACGTATGCTCCCTAACCGGACCTAAGGCTTCCTTCCAAGCCGCCCGCCGAACCGCGGGCGGCTTTTTTGGGGCCGGGTCCGTCCCGGCAACTGGCTTTGCGCGCGATTCGGGGAAAGGACCAGGTCCCGGAATTCCGACTCAGACGGCACGTTCGTAGACGCGGTAGGTCTTGTACACTTCCCCGCCGAACAGGGCGATGACCCGCTGCACGGCGGTGTTGTCCTCCAATATCCACGACGCCTCGCCGCGCTGGAATCCAAGCCGCAGGCTGGCGTTCAGCGCCTCCGAGAGCATCGCGGCCTCGATGCCGCGACCGCGGCAGCTCCGGACGACACCCAGCGTCACGCAGCGCAGATACTTGGGTGTCTTCCAGCCGAGAAAGTATGGGACGGCGCGGAAGAGCCCGGGCGAAAAGAAACGCCCGCGCAGCGGTTGGAATGCCTGGTTGAAGTCGGGGATGGCGAGGAGAAATCCACTGGGACCCTGCGGCGTTTCGGCCACGAACGCGAGGCCCTCCGTCAACAGCGATTTGAGCCGACCGGCCAGAAAATCGATCTCCGCATCGGTCATCGGCACGAAACCCCAGTTGTCCGCCCACGCCTGGTTGTAAACCGTCTTAATCTTCGCCAGTTGCGCGGCGAGATCCTGCTTCCGGATGGGCGTGATGACGATGTCGGGCTCGCGCTGGCGAAACTTTTTTGCGAATCGCCCGAGCCGCTCCTTCGGCCCGTTCGCGATGTCAAATGCAAAGGCGAGCAGGTCCTTCGCCTTGGTACAGCCCGCGGCCTCGACCAACGGCACGTAGTACCGCGGGTTGTAGGTCATCATGAAGACCGGCGGCGTGTCGAAGCCGTCCACAAGCAGGCCGCACTCGTCGTTGGTCGTGGGGTTCATCGGACCGAGGAGGCGCGCCATGCCTTTCTGCCGGGCCCATGAGGAAACCGTTTCGAACAGCCGCGCGCTGATGCTAGGATCGTCGGCCGACTCGAAGAAGCCGAAGAAAGCCGTGCGCTCGCGGTGAAACTCGTTGTGATGGCGATCAATGATCCCGGCGATGCGTCCGGCATCGCGACCGTCGCGTCGCGCCACCCAGAGTTGCATCTCCGCGTGTTCGAAGAGCGGGTTGGCGTCGCTGAAGATCTTCTTCGCATCCGCGAGCAGGGGAGCGACCCAATTGGGGTCGTTTCCATAGATGGCGTATGCGAGTTTCAGAAACCGGCTGACATCCTGCGGCTGCCGCTGCAGGGCGATGATTTCGATGGCGGAGTTCACGGGGCGGTTCGCGAGTGAATTTCTTTTTTCGCAGGGTTCATCGATCAAATTTTCCGTGTGTTCTGTGTGTTCCGTGGGCAGCTCTCGCTGAATCGACGCTGCCTCCACGGTTTTCAAATCCGCCTTCGGTCCGCACGGGGCCCTATCCGCGTCGCTTGAGCAGCGGCCCGGTCAAAGCGGACAGTTGCAGTCGCTGTATGCCGTGTTCGTCGAAATTGACGGGAGCGAGCCAGGCCTCAAACGCGTCCTTGAGCGCAGCCCACTCGGTGTCGAGCGCCGAATACCACGCGGTATCGCAATTGCGGCCCTTGATCACCGCCGCCTGGCGAAACACGCCCTCAAACGAAAAACCCAGGCGCTGTGCGGCAACGCGCGACGGCAGATTGAGCGCATTGCATTTCCATTCGTAGCGCCGATAGCCGAGTTCGAAGGCCTGCTTCATCATCAGGTACATCGCCTCGGTCGCGGCCGGCGAGCGTTGGAGCAGTGGCGAGTAGGCGATATGGCCGACTTCAATGGTGCCGTGGCGCGAATCGATTCGCATATAGCTCGCGACGCCGGCGGCACGGTCGGTCGCCCGATCGACGATGGCATAGAACAGCGGATCGCTGTCGCGGCAGGCGTCATCCGCCCAGCGGCGGTAGTTTTCCAGAGTGTCGAACGGACCATAGGCCAGGTACGTCCACATGCGCCCGTCAGTATCCAAGGTGTTGGCAGCAAAAAGTGCCTCGGGGTGGACGTGCGGATTGAGTCGTTCGACCTGGCAATAATGCCCTTCCATCGGCGCGGGCGAGGGCGGAGGAGGAGGATTCCAGTCAGGCACAGCGAAACCCACCGGCTGGCCGAGATGATTTGTGGCGCAGGGCATGGTGGATTTCAGGTTGAATATTTCACGCTCCAACTATCGGCGCTATAGGAGCGGCTTTACGCCGCGATCGACGGGCGAAATCGCAGCATGACGTCGCTCCTACAGTCGCATGCCCGACAATTCATCTTTGCGTTGGAGTTGTTGGGAGATTACACACCCAAAATCACCGTCTTGCGGCCCGATTGGTGCAAGGTCTTTTATCGCGTGCGGACACCAATGCGTCACGATGATGGTCGTGGGCTCGCTGATCAGCCTGCTGGCCAAACCCGATCTCTTCATCAACGCCTTCAAGTCGCTGCGCCGGCGCGGCCCGGCCCGGGCAAAGGAAGACGATCCCCTGCAGCACATCGAGCTGCCGTTGTGGATGTCCTTCGTTGGCGTGCCGATCTTCAGCGTACTCGGCGTCTGGGTCACCCATGAGTTCTTCGGCATCCCGTGGCTGCTCACCTTCATTTCGCTGCCGCTGATCTTCGTTCTCACGATTATCTGCGCCAATTCGATGGCGGTCGCCGCCGTGGCCGCGATTGTGTTCGAGGTGCTCCGCATCCGCTCGAAGAACCGCTTCCCAATTTCGGCGGTCTCCGTCGGCCTCGGCGTAGTACTGCCACCCTAGTCATGCTTTGCCATGTGGATCGGAGCGCTGGTTTTCTGGTGGCATGCCCGCGAGCAACCCGCGCCCGGCTCCAAGCCACACGAATTCTGGGTCGAGGGCTGCGCGCCAATTTGCGCCGGCCTGATCTCCGGTGCCGCGCTCGTCGGCATTGGCAACGCCATCGTCAACGTACTGATGAGCTGAGGCCGGGCGGGGGGAGCATCTCAGTTTATGGCACGGCTTGTCTGTGGTGGCCCGGCCGCTCCCCGGCCGGCGAATTGCGAGCGGACACAGAAGCAACCCCGCCGCGCGCGGAGCGCACCGCCCACCACGGAGATCGGTTGCGAGGCAGAAAACTGAGCTGTGCCCCGCGTCAGGAAAAGCCCGCCTCGGCGCGGTCGAGTACTTCACCGAGCGGCAAGGTGCGGCCTTCCGCTTCGACTCGATCGCACACGGCGGGCGCGACGTTCTGACGAGTTTGTTCGCGCACGACCGCAAGTTTGTCGGCATCGGCTGGTTCGAGCGGCGCACCGATCGCCTCGCGCAAAACGCGCGCCGCGGCAAAGAACATCAACGCGGCGACCGCATCACCCTTCAGCCGTCCCAGCCGGACGAATCCCTCGAGCAGGAAGGCCAGCGCGCGCCGGTCGCCGAGTTCGCGGTTGATCGCGATGCTTTCCTTTAGGCACCGGTGCGCCAGTTCCGCGTCGCCGGTATCGAGGGCCAGTTCGGCGAGGCTGGTAAGCGCGTTGGCCGTGGACCAGCGGTCGCCCACCGTGCGGTTCAGTTGCACGCTCTCCTCGAGCAACTCCCGGGCGCGATCGAATTCTTTGCGATAACGGTGGGTAAAACCGAGATTGTTGAGCGAATTCGCGATTTCCCGCCGGTCGTTCAGCCGCCGGCGGATGGCGAGACTTCGTTCGTAGTAACCGAGCGCCGTAGCGATGTCGCCCTGCGAGCGCGCAACGATCCCCAAATTGTTGAGCGTTTTCGCCGTGCTCGCCTCGTCGCCCTGCTGCTCCCGGATGGCGAGGGCTTGCTGGTAGAGATCGGTCGCGCGGGCGAAGTTCCCGGTTTGCGCGCACAGCGTGCCTTCGAGGTGCAGCATGAGGCCAACGCCGGCCTCGTTGCCGAGTTCCGCATTTTCCTGCCGGGCGCACGTGATCCAAGTTCCCGCCTCGGTGAATTCGCCCCGCTTGCGATGCAGGTCGCCGATCGCGCCGACCATCGCGGCGCGCTGCGCCGGCAAGCCGGCCTTTTCCGCCTGTTCGCGCGCCTCGCGATAACGGGCGAAGGCGTCGTTCCACTGGCCGGCGAGTTCGAGCACTTCGCCGAAGCGCGCCAGCACGTCGATGCGCGCTCCGTCCGTGAGCAACGCCAGCGCGCGCTCGTAGTAACTGATGGCCGACGGGAGCGCGTACGCGGCGCGCGCCGCGTCACCGGCGGCCACGAAATAGCGGCGTTTCTTGTCGTCGCAATTGCTCCGGTCGTAGTGGAACGCGAGCAGATCGATCCACGGACGCACATTGTCGCCGGCCGCGCGCTCGAGATAGCCGCCAATCGTCTCATGAATCGTCGCGCGGAACCCAAACGGCAGGCTTTCGTAGGCGACCTCCTGAATCACAACATGCTTGAACAGGTACGCTTCCTCACCGTCCACCGGTTCGGGCAGGGCGATGTCCCGTTGGCCCATCTCGGCCAGTTGCGCCGGAATCCCCGCGCGAGCCCGTTCCAGCGGATGGACGCCGAACAGCACGGCCGTACGGAACAGACGGTCGATGACGCTGGCGACCTTGAGCGTGGTCTGCGCATCCTCGGCCAGTTGATCGATGCGGCCGAGCACCAGGCTATGCAGACTTTCGGGCAGTTCGAGCGCCTCCAGCGCCCGCGCGTCGCCGAGGTCGGCGCCGCGGGTTTTCAGCAGGTTGGCCACTTCCTCAATGAAGAACGGATTGCCGGCGGCGCGCGACGGGATCAGGTCCACCAACGACCCGGGCACCGCGCCAGGGCCGAACGCCCCGGCGAGTTTGACCTCGACGAGCTGGCGCGCCTCGTCGGGCGGCAGGTCGCCCAGTGCGATTGGGGCCAGGTAGTCAAGGGCGGCTTCGTTGGCTCCAAAAATCTCCCCGGATTTCACGGGGCGATGCGCCACCATCAGGGCGACGGGAAACCGCGCCACCGCCTGGACGATGGCGCCGAGTAAATTTCGCGACGCCTCGTCGATCCAGTGGCAATCCTCGAGCACGAACAACAGCGGCCCGGTGCGCACACGGTGACGGATGCATTCAACGACGAGACCTTCCCGGGAGGAACGTCGTACCTTGGGGTCGAGCGGTCGGGTGAGTTCATTGTCGGGCAACTCGACGTTCAGCAACGACCCGAGGAGCGGCGCCCGTGCCAGCAGACTGGGATCGTTCGCGGCGGGATACCGCTCCACGATCGCCAGCGTCGCCGCGGCATCGGCCTCGAGCGGGATCTGGAAGAACAAACGCCAGATTGGGATCCAGACGGAGTAACTGGCCTCGCGCGCCAGCACCAGACAGTCACCGGCGAAGACGGCAAATCCCAACGCCCCGGCTTCGCGTACAACCTCCGTCAGCAGGCGCGTCTTGCCCATGCCGGCGTCCGCCGAGATAGCGATCACCTGCCCGCGGTTTTCGCGGGCGAGCCGCAGCCGGTCCACCGCCAGAGCGCGCTCGCGTTGCCGGCCGATCATCGGTGCCGCGTGCCTCGCGGCGGGCGTCGTGCCGGAGATTCCCTTCTGCTTGCGACCGAGCAGGCGAAACACGGGGACCGGCTCCTTCTTGCCCTTTACGGTCACGGGTGGGAGCGGCATCAAATCGAACGTGTACTCCTGGCGGCGCGCCGCGTGCGAACTGATCAGAATTTCATTGGACCCCGCCTTGGCCATCAATCGCGCAGCGAGGTTGGTGTCGTCGCCGAGCACGCCATAGGTGCGCCGCCGGCGATTGCCGTAGGCCCCGGCTCGCAACGTCCCACACGTGATGCCCACCTGTGTGGTGATGATAAACCCGGCGATCTCCGCTGGTGAATGGATGATTTCCAGCGCCGCTGTGCCGGCGCGCATCGTGTCATCGTCGTGCGCGATCGGCGCGCCCCAAGCCGCATAAAATTAGCTTCCCTTTCCGCCAATGGTGAGCTGCACCAGGACGCCCTCGAGCCGGGCGATAATGCGCTGCAACCAGCGCACATAGGCGTCGAATTTCCCGGATGCGGTCGCATCCCGCTCGAAATCGATGCCCGAGAACCGGGTGAACAAGGCCGTGGCCGGCCGCAGCTCGGTGAGAAAGACGTCCTGTCCGGAAGCGATGCGCCGACCGATTTCGGGCACCAGCCACGGCCGCAAGCGATCCGCCGCACCGGGTGGGATCGAGAGCGGCGGTCGCGGTCGGGGCTGCACTTCGTCGTGCAGAGCCTCGATCACGGCGACGTCTTCACGAGGCTGACCCGGCGAAAGCGAGCGCCATGCCCGCACCTTGACCCGTGCGCCGAGCGGCCGAGCCGTTTCGGCATCGACCGTGATCTCACCGCGCAAAGCCACGCCTTCGCACGCCGACACTCGTTCCATCACATCTCCGGCGATGACATCGAAACACTGGATACGCTTGTCGCCCACTGGAAAGCGGCGCACCATTCCGGAGGAGACTGCCACCTTCATGCCGAGGGAAACCGATTCGCCGCCCGGCAAGGCGACACTGGCGAATTGCCCCATGGCCCGCTGCATGTGGAGGGCGGTCGTCACGGCGCGTGCGCCATCATCGCCCGCGAACCATACTACCATCGCGTCGCCGGCAAATTCCACGATGCTGCCGCTGAAGCGCTCCACCTCGGTGATCAACGCATCGTGGACGGCGTTGAGCCGATCCGTAAACTGCTCACCGCCCCGGCGTGGACCGTAGCGGGCGATCACCGCTTCGGTCAGCGGCGTGAAACCCGAAATGTCGGAGAAGAGGACCGCGCCCGAATCGGTCTCAGGCAGGGGGGAATCGTGGAGAATGGCCTCCGCCCGGTCGGGGGGCAAATACGCGAGCAACCGCTCGATGATTGGATCTTCGGACATGCGAAGCCGGGCCGTCGCGCTCGAGCGGAGGCGCTTCGCGTCTGTCAACCGTTGAGAAACTAATCCACGTGCGAAACCAAACCACGCCCGTCGTCACGAACGACGGATTTTATCGCGAGTTTTCGCGTTCAAGATCTCCAGCGGCAGCGAATCGATAAGGTATTCTGATTTAGTCTCAATAGGGCGCTTTTATCTGCTCGTTCTCCGGCAAGAACATCGACTGCACATGCAATCGATTTTGAAGAAAATCGTTTCCCCTCGGATCGCAACCTCAGCCCCAGCCGGAGATTTTCTCGATGAATACGATGCTGTTTTGCATCAGGAAGCTCTACGCATTTCAAATCGCTGGCTGTTCGTCGTCAGGCGAAAATCTGCACCGTGCCGGAGAACGGCGCACTCGCATGTTTCGCCAGCGGCAAGATCAATTCGGCCGACTACAACATCGTGGTCAAACCCGGCACCACGCTGTCGCCCTACGGGCCGCATGATCAAATCGGCGTCGATCCGCGAACCGGGGCGCTCGCCTACAATGGGGGTCGCACGCGGACCTACGCCATTGGCTTGGGCAGCCCGGCGCTCGACCGCGGCAACCCGGTTTTTTCGGGCGCGTTGGTTCTGACCGATCAGCGCGGGCTTCCCCGGGTATGGCCCTCGCCGCCCGGGGGGCCGCGTTGACGTGGGAGCCTTCGAATTTGCCGCCACACTATCGTGTGCGGAGCGGTTTGTGGTCGAAGCCGCGGGCGCCACGACACCGGCAACGCTGACCGCGACTCTGACTCTTCCGCGAGGGGGCACAGCCATGGTAACTTGGACGGTGGGTGGAGTGCGCGGAACTCCCTATGCGGTGACCATCCCCGACGACTGCCAGCCCCATGACCTCATTTTCCAGGGTTCCTTTGCGCTCGGGGCGACTCTCGTGACTGTCAACGTGGCTGCCGGCACCCTGAGTCTGTCGTGTGCCACGACCGTGGAGGTTGTCGACCCGACCCCGCCGAACATCGCGCCGCCGGTCAACATTACAGCCGAAGCAACGAGCGCCGCCGGTGCCGTCGTCTCCTTCAGCGCCACGGCCACCGACCTCGTCGATGGCGTCGTCGCGGTCAACGCGAGCCCGGCCTCCGGCAGCATGTTCGCGCTCGGCACGACCACCGTCACGCTCACCGCGAAGGATGCCAGGAACAACACCGCCACCCGCACGTTTACCGTTACGGTGAACGACCCGACGCCGCCTGTGCTCACGCTGCCCGCGAGTCTCACGGTCGAGGCGACCAGCGCGGGCGGCGCCGTCGTCACCTTTGCCCCGACGGCGACGGACACGGTCAGCACGCCGACGGTCACGACCTCGCCGGGCTTGGGCAGCGTCTTCCCGCCCGGCTCGACCACGGTAAACGTCTCCGCCAGGGACGCCGCGGGCAACGTGGCCACCGGTTCGTTCACCGTCACCGTCAACGACCCCTACGGCGTCACTCTGACCAATGTGGCCTGGCCGCTCGCGAACGATTTCGATCCGAGACTGGTTTCGTCCGGCGGGAGGCTGACGGGCGGTATGCAGCAAAAGATTGCCCGCGCCGGAGAATCGCGCTGGTACAAGTTCCTGGGCAAGCCGGGCAGTCGGATTGATGTCACCCTCACCAACCTGCCCGCGAATTTCGACGTCGTGGTCTACAGCGACATCCGCCAAGCCTATAACCGTCTCCTCGGCTTGATCGGAAGTTCCGTCCCTGCCGACCAGTCACTCCGGTTACAGTACGGTGGACCAGGCTGCGGTGCCCTGTTGACCGAACAGCCCGACTGGGCGCAGGCCTTCGCGCGGAAGCGCGCGCTCTGGATCGCTGGCACCGGGTATCAGTACGGCGACACCGATTTCGTCGAGTACACGGAACGCCTGCTGCTGGCGGTAGCCCGCGCCCTTCGCACCGGAACGGGCCCCGTGGCGGTTGGCCGGGCGCTGGTCGAGGCCAAACGTCGTTATCTCGCCGATACGGCGATCATGCGCGGAATCCACGAGAAGACCCTGCTGGAACTCACGCTTTATGGTCTGCCGATGGTGAAGTTCAATCTGCCTGGCGCGCGCCTCAGCCCGCCGGCACCGACTGGCGATGTGGCGGGCGTGGCTCCCGTGGCCACCGGACCGGGAGCAGTTCACTCGCTCAAGCAGGCCGAACTTTCAGTTGTCCCCGTCCTCACGCAGATGTACAAGACGCTCGATGTCGTCGGCTCCACCGCCACGATTACGGCGTCCTATTTCCGAGGATCGGACGGCATTGTGAGCATCCCCGGCGAGCCGGTGCGGCCGCTCGAATCGTTCAATGTCAGCCGGCCGGAAGGTTTCGTGCGCGGGGTCGGTTTCCGCGGCGGTCAGTATGCCGACGTCGCCGGATTCGTGCCCTTCACGGGCGCGCCGGCGACGGAGACACGCGGAGTGCACGGCAGTTTCTCGACCGAGGTCTTTTATCCGAGTCGACCGTGGAACCTCAATCAGATCGGCGAGCTGGGCGACGCCAACGGCATCTCCGCGTTCAACGTCTTCCCGACGCAGTTCATTTCTGACGGTCCGGACTCCGCGACCGGAACGCTGCGCAAGTTCAGCGGGATGCAGTTCACCATTTTCTATTGCCCGGCGAATTCCAGCGCGGCTCTGGCCAATCCGCCTGCGATCAATGTGGCAGCCAGTTCAGTGAACGGGAACGTCGTCACGTTTTCCGTCGACACCGCCGCGTCCGCCGGGGTCGGCGTGCAGGAAGTGTGGGTAACCTACACCGGTCTCGCGGGCTCGTCCTAGCACGGAGCGTGGCAATCCCTGACGCTCAGCCCGCCCGCGAACGCCACGGGCATCGGCACGTGGACGGGAACGTTGTCGCTGAACGCGGCGGATCTGGGAAAGATCCGTTTCATCGTGCAGGCGGCCAACGGCATCGGCGCGGTGACCACGAATACGAACTTCGGACGCTGCTTCCAGCTAGGCACGTCGACGCTGGATGGCATCGGCGCGGTGGGCGCCCCCACTGCCTTGACCTTGCTGGCGCCGGTTCCGACCGGAGGGGAAGATCGCGCCTCAGTTCCACTCCAGGCCAAGCTCACCGATGGCTCCGGCCAACCCCTCGCGGAAAAGCGAATTCAATTCCGAGTTGACGCACTTGAAGACTCGGAACCCCTTCTGACCGCGAGGCCGGCCGCGGGTCCGGACGCACGAGGATCCACCGGCGCTTCTCCCCTCGGGAGCGACTCCAAAGAAAACGGCGCTGCCGACTCCGACGGTTGCCCGGGCCGATCCGAGGCTGAACGAACACGTTCGCCGTCGGCCAGGAGGATCCACAACGCCAGGTCCTTGATCGCCTCCGGTGGCATGCCAATTGCCTTGATTCGGGCCAGATGATTGCCGAACCGGCGCATGACCACGAGGTGGAAGAGGGCCTGAGTATATCGGTAAATGCCCCACGGCAGCGTGGGGGTGTAGTCGTGGATCGCCGCGAGCATGCAGCGCCGGTCGAGGATTTCACGAAACTCAATCCGTCCCTTCGCATTGTTCTTGGTCCGCGCCAAGGCTCCGCCCGTGATGTAAAGCAACTGGCGCTCCTCCGAACTACGATGAGGCGCACAGGTGAATTCGATCAGCCGCCACCGCGTAAACCCGAGACACACCCGCACCGAAACCCAGGGTTCGATGTCGCAGCGCAGAAATGGGCGGACCGCGCCGGGCAGCCAGCGGTAATACTCTGCCGTCACCTGACGCGCGGTCCATCCCTCAGGCAGCGGCAGGCGCTGAACCGAGCGAACGCGCTGAGCCCGGCGGATGGCCCGGTCATCGATGGCCCGAATGGGTTCGCGCGGGTCCGGGAGCGCGCGCCCCTGCTTGTCGAACGATTCGCGCAGGGCCACGTCGAAGGACTTGGCTCCGGCCACCAGCGTCGCTTGCAGCGGACTAGCCTTCGCCACCAGCGGATGGCGCAGGCTGTCGACCAAGGGTCCCACCAGGTAGCGCGAGGCGCCACCCAGCAGGGCGACCCACATCTTTGACAGGCCGGGGGCAGAATGCGGAACGGCCACCGTCACGCGTTTCTTTCCCAGCGCGCCGGCCGTACGTTCCTGCATTTCCCGGAAGGTCATCACGTCGGGTCCGCCGATGTCGAATCGCCCGCCGAAATACTGCGGATCACCGAGGCAGATCCGCACCGCCCTGACGACGTCATCGATCGCAATGGGCTGGGTCTGTGTCATGGTCCACTCCGGCAAAATCATGACGGGCAACCGGCGCACGAGATTGATCATGATGCGAACGGATGAACCACCGGGGCCGACGATGAGTCCGGCTCGCAGGGTGGTCAGGGGAGTGATCCCGGAGCCGAGCGCTTGCTCGATCTCCACCCGGCCGGCCCGAAGTCCGGCCAGATTCTCCTCCGTCGGGATAAGCCGGCCCAGATAGAGAATGTGCTTCACGCCGCAGAACTGCGCCGCCCGGGCGAAATTGTCGGCCATGATCAGGTCAATATCTTCAAAGGTCCCTTGGACCAGGCGGGACGAGGGCAGCCGTGCGCTCGCAAGGTAGATCGCGTAATCGGCGCCCTGCATCGTCTTTTCGAGTTCGAGGAGCGAGAAAAGGTCGCAACTTCGCCATACCGTCTCGTCGCCGTTGCCTTTTTCGCCCATGATCTGCCCGATGTCGGCCGCCGAGCGAGTAAGCCCGACGAGACGAAAATGGGGCAACAGCCCGCGCCGCAAGGCCGTGCCGACAAACCCGGTTGCCCCTGTCATGACCACCGTGAGCCTCTCGTCGCGCATTGATATCACTCGATCACAAGGACATGTTGTTATTGCCGTCCTGGCAAATCGAAATCAGGGCAAGACGACCCCGAATTTCATACCACGCGTTGGCTGAAACGATTCATTTGAGTGGCGGAGGCAACGTGAACCGCGATTCGTCCGCCTCGTTGCCTCGGCCGCTACATCTTTTTCGCGCATTGGAATACATGGCTCCGGTGTTGGTGGCTGCAGACCTGCGCATTCAGAGGCGTCATGAGAACCGGTTTCCCATCAGTCACTCTGCCGGTCTCTTTTCCGGCAGCGTCGCGGCGACTTCCTGGGCGAGCGCGCCGACCGCGTCGCCGAGCAGCGCGGCGAGCCGCGCGAAATCCTTTCCATCCCACGCAGCGTCGGGGGCCAGAAAATTTTTCCGTGCCACCACCCGCCCATTCGCGCCCGCGGTCGTGAGCTCCAGCAGCGCGACGAACCGCGCCAGGGCCCCGCTGCCCCCCTCCCGCACGCCCTCGCAACGCAGCACCTGCACGCTCACGTCGAAGTCGCGCTTCTCGTCCAGCGGAAATGGCGCCACGAACACCCGCCCCACCGCCGGCGCCGCCAGCAGCCGCAGCCGCAGCGTGCGGGCGATCTCCTGATCGAGCGGCTCGGCCCAGCGGGCGGCGGCGGCGAAAGCCACTTCGTTATCGCCCGTGCGCACGACAAGCGGGCCTTTTTTCAAATACGGTGCGATCTCGACCGCCTTCAGGCCGAGTCGCAGCGCGCCGCCGATCGGTTGCGCCCCCGACCCGCCGGGCGCCGGCCCCGTGAGCACGTAGTAGCGGGTTGTATCGGCCTGCACCGGCGGGAGGAGGCTGCAGCCGGCGAGGAGCAAAAGACAGAGGACAGCGGGCAGCAGACAGAGGAAAGCGAGGTGGCGCGGCGTCATCGGATTCTTTTTCGTGGGTTTCGTGGATCCGGGATCACTTCAGCGGCTTCTTGCCCATGAGGAGCGCCTGCGGGTTGCGCTCGAGAAAGTCTGCCAGCCGCTGCACCGCCTCGGCGGCCTCCGCCAGTTGGGCCAGCGTCCGCGCCGCCTCCTGGCCCAGCCCGCTCTGCGCGGCGATGAACTTCTGCGCGCCGTCGGCGGCGGCGTTGAAGGTTGTCAGCGTCTCCCGCGCCTGCGTGAGCGCGGCCTGGAGCTGCGTGCCGTTGACGGCGACCTGCGTGTCGAGCTTCCCCAGCACCGCGCGCAGATCCGCGAGCGTGCTGTCGAGGTTGGCGAAGGTCTGCTTGATCGCTGGCGCGGTCGCAGTCGCAAGCGTCTCCACCTGCGCACCGGTTTTCTTCCATTGCTCGGCCAGTCCCCGGAGGTCGACGCCGTCGAGCCGCTTCCGCGCGTCGGTGAGCAGGCCGGTCAACTCGCGCGACAGCCCGGCAAAATCCACTTTCTTGAGATTGGCGAGGATTTCGCTCGCACTCGCCTGAAACGCCGAGATGGCCGACGGCACGAAAGGCACCGCGACGTACTTCAGCTCGCTGGGGCCGAGGCTGGGATCCGGGGGAAACTCCGCCGGATCGAAAAAATCGAGATCCACGAACAACAGGCCGGTCGCGAGGCCGAGCACGCCGAGCCGGGCGCGCAGCCCGCGGTCGACGAGCGTTTGCAATTCCGCGCGGCTCGCGACGTCGATTAGCTGCCCCTTCGTGTCGGTGACCATGTTCTTGCTGAATTCGCACACCACCGCGATCATCGAGCGGTTCGTGCTGTCGTCATAGCGGATGGTGAGATCCACCACGCGGCCCACCCGCACGCCCCGCAGCTTCACCGGCGAGCCGAGGTCGAGCCCGTGGATCGACTCGTCGAAATACACCACGAAGCGCTGCGGCTTCGCGAAAAGATTCACGCCGCCGAACGTCAGGAGCGAGATGACCCCAAGCGCGAACGCCCCGATCACAAACATGCCGACGATGGCTGGGCTGACCTTGGTTTTCACGGATGAAGGGCGGAGCTAAGCGGTTTGGGCAGCGCGGGGAAAGAATTTACTGCGGCGGCAGATCGCCCCGCCGGAGAAACTCCAGCACGCGTGGATCGCGGCTGCCCGCCGCCAGGTCGCGCGGCCGGCCCTCGGCGATGAAACCCCGTTGCGCGCGGTCGAGCATGACCACCCGGTCGGCGAGTTCGAAGATCGACGCCAGCTCGTGCGAGACCACGACAATCGTCGTGCCAAACGTGTCCCGGATTTGGCGGATGAGTTCGTCGAGCTTCCGCGACGTCACCGGATCGAGCCCCGCCGACGGCTCGTCGAAAAACACGATCGCGGGGTCGAGCGCCAGGGCGCGCGCCAGGCCGGCGCGTTTTTTCATGCCGCCGCTGATCTCGGCGGGAAAATAGTCCTCGAACCCGGCGAGCCCGACCTGCGCCAGCTTCAGCGTGGCAATCTCGGCGATTTCGCGGCGCGATAGCCGGGTGTATTCCTCGAGGGGCAGCGCCACGTTTTGCCGCAGCGTCAGCGACGTCCAGAGGGCGCCGCCCTGGAAGAGCATGCCAAAGGTCTTCAGCAGCCCGCGCCGCGCCGCCATGCCCGCGTCGGTGAACGACTGGCCGAAGAATTTCACCGTGCCCGCCGTGGGTTGGTTCAGGCCCACCAGGTGGCGGAGCAACGTGCTCTTGCCGCACCCCGAGCCGCCGATGATGAAGAAAATCTCCCCGCGCGGGACCGTGAACGAGATGTCGGTCAACACGATCTTGCCCTCGTATCCGCACTCGAGTTTGTCCACCTCGATGGCGGGTGTGCCGCTGGACTGGGTGGCTTCGCTCATCGCCTCAGAGCCCGAGGACATTGAAGACCACTGCAAACACCGCGTCGGCGACGATCATGAGCAGGAGGGAGGTCACCACCGCCGACGTTGCCGCGCGGCCGACTCCGGCCGCGCTGCGGTCGGCCTGCAGGCCGCGCAGGCAGCCCGCCAGCCCGATGATCAACCCAAACGCCACCGCCTTGACCACGCCGGTTGCGATGTCCGACAAATCCACAATCGTGAGCATCTCCACCCAAAAGGCCGCCGGTGGAATCGAGAGGAGCCCGTACGCCACGATCAGGCCGCCCAGAATGCCGAGGGCGTTCGCGTAAAGCGCCAGGAGCGGCATCATCAGGCCGAGGGCCAGCAGCCGCGGTAGCACGAGAAACTGCACCGCCGGGATGCCCAGGGTCTCGAGTGCGTCGATCTCCTCGTTGGCCTTCATATTGCCGATCGTCGCTGCAAATGCCGCGCCCGTACGCCCCGCCAGCACCACCCCCGTCATGACCGCGCCCATCTCCCGCACCATCGAAAGGCCGATCAGGTCCGCAATGTAGATGTCGCCACCGTACAGCCGGAGCACAATCGCCCCCGTGTAGGCGAGCGTCACCCCGACGAGCAGGCTGACCAGGCCCACGATCGGCAGGGCCATCGCGCCGCACTGCTGCATCTCATCGAGGCAGTCGCCCCACCGAAACCGGCGCGGGCTTCTCACCAGCCGCACCGTGCTGAGCACGCACTCGCCCACAAAGTGGGAGATCTCCCGCACCTTCACCAGCGTGTCCTGCGTCGCCAGCCCCACGCTGGTGAGAAGGTTTTCCGACCGGTCGAAGGGCACGCTCGTTTCGTGGGACGCCGAAAGCTGGGTGAGCAGCGTCCTGATTTTCTCGGGCAATGCGTCCGTGTCGCAGTAAGCGCCGCTTGCGCGGCACCACACCTGCACCTCGAAGAGGAACAGCAGCAGCGACGTGTCCCATTTCTCCACCTCCTCGGTCCGCAACCGCACGCGCGCGGGGGTTTGCGCGCCGAGCAGTTTAGGCCACGCCGGCCGCGGCTCGGTGACCAGCCAGGTGCCCCCGAGCGCCACTTCGAACACTTCCCCAACCGTGGTGGCAGTGACGCGGGCATGGGCAGTTTCCGGATTCGCCGACATGGCCGCCACTCCACTCGCGCGGCGGCCCGCCGCCAAATCAAATCGCGCCCGCGGAGGGCTGCGCCGCCGGTCCGGGCTTGCGAATCATCGCCGGGCTCCGCGCAATCGCGGCACCTTCATGCCGCGATTTGAGACGATTCTTTTGGATTTGGACGGCACGCTCGTCGATGCGTTCACGACCATCCACCGCAGTTACTCGCACATCCTGCCCCGCTTTGGCCGGCCCGTGCCGACGCGCGAGGAGGTCCGGCGCGCCGTCGGCGGCGGGCTCGAGAATGCGATGCGCCACTTCCTGCCCGAACCTCTGATTGCGGAGGCCGTCACGCTGCACCTGGCGCACACGGACGCGATTCTCCTCGAGGATGTGACGCTGATGCCGGGCGCGATGGACTTGCTGCGGGCCCAACACGCGGCCGGCGTGGCGCTGGCCGTGTTTACCAACAAACGCGGCGACCACTCGCGGCGGATCTGTGCGCACCTCGGCGTGACGCCATTCTTGCGCGGAATTTTTGGGGCGAAAGACACGCCGTGGTTGAAGCCGCAGCCGGAGTTTGCCGCCCATGTGCTCCGCCAGCTGGGCACCGGCGCGGACACGGCCATGCTCATCGGCGACTCGCCCTTCGACGTGATGGCGGCGCACAACGGCGGTTTCCCGTGCTGGTGCGTGACGACGGGCACCCACAACGCCGCGCAACTCCGCGCCGCGACGGCCGACTCCGTCTTTGACGATCTCTTGGCCCTGCAGGCGGCGCTGTAGCCGGGGCTGAAAATTTCCCTTCCCCCCGCGGCTCCTCGCGGCCACGGTCACGCGGTTCGCTTGCCTTTTTCCCCCGCTTCTTCGCTCCCCCATGACCCTTGCTCCGATCGACTGGATCATCGTTTTCGTCTACCTCACCGCCTGCCTCAGCGCCGGCCTGTGGATGAGGAAATTTGTCCGCGGGGTCGAGGACTTCGCCGTCGCCGGACGCGAGATGGACGTCAACCTCGGGATCGCATCGCTGGCTGCGACCGAGCTCGGACTCGTGACGATCATGTACACCGCGCAGCTCGGCTACGAAAAGGGCTTCGCCGGCGCGACGATCGGCGTGATCATGTGCATCGTCATCTGGACCATCGGCCGGACCGGGTTCGTGATCGGGCCGCTGCGGACCGCCGGCGTGATGACAATCCCCGAGCTGTTTCAAAAGCGCTTCGGTTCGCGGGTGCGCTGGCTCGCCGGGCTTTTTGTCGTGCTCGGCGGGTTGCTCAACATGGGGATCTTCCTGCGGCTGGGCGGCGAGTTTCTTGTTTACGCGACCGGCATGCCACCGGGGTGGCTCGAGTGGGTGATGACCGGTTTGCTCGGGCTCGTCCTCGTCTACACTGCGCTCGGCGGAATGTTGTCGGTGCTCGTGACTGATTATCTGCAGTTTCTGTTCATGGGCGTCGGCATCGTCGCCACGTCGGTGCTGGTCATCGGCCATATTGGCTGGGCCAACCTGATCGAGGGCCTGAACACGGCGTGGGTAAACGGCAGCGCTGCCGGGGCCGCGGCGAGCGCGGCGCCCGGGGCGATCGCGGCGGCACATCCCTTCAATCCGTTCCACAGCTCGAGCTTCGGCTGGGGCTACCTGACGTGGCAGTTTGTTTTCCAGATTGCCGCCGCCACGACGTGGCAGACCCAGATCAGCCGCGTCCTCGCCGCCCGGGATGCGGCGACGGCAAAACGCATGTATCGCAAAACGGCGTTCTATTACGTGGGCCGGTTCCTGTTGCCGGGACTCTGGGGCGCGGCGGCGTTTGTGTGGTTCACCCAAAACGGCGGCCTGCCGAAGGACCTCACCTCGCTCACCGCCATGCCGCATTATCTGAGCATCGTGCTCCCCGTCGGCCTGATCGGCGTCGTCGTCGCGGCGATGCTCGCCGCCGAGATGTCGACTGACAGCGGTTACATGCTCACCTGGGCGACGGTCATTTATAACGACATCATCACGCCCTGCCTGCGCAAGCCGCTTGCGCCCAAGCGCCAGCTCCTGCTCACCCGCAGCCTCGTGCTCGGCATCGCCGTGTTCCTCCTTTTCTACGGCCTGTGGTACGAACTGCCGGGCAATGCGTGGGACTACCTCGCGGTCACTGGCAACATTTACCTCGCCAGCGTCTTCACGCTGCTGGTCGCGGGACTCTACTGGCCGCGGGCGAACTCCGTCGGCGCCGGGGCCGCGCTGGTGCTTGGCGCGATTGGGCCGATTGTGTTTCTCGTGCTGGGCAAGACCCACAATATCTCGCCTGAGATCGCCGGCGCGTCGTCGTTTGGGCTCGCCGCCCTCGGGATGATCGCCGGCTCCCTCTTAACGCCTCCGCCCATCTCAACCACTGCGAGCCAGAACCCTCCCTCCCCCGCCACGCCATGAACAATCCCTATGTCCTCTTCTGGGCCGCGCTGATTCTCGGCTCTATTTTCTGGTATGGCTTCCTCGTGTTCTACGTCGGCGCGAAAGCCGGTCGTGAGATCCGCGTGATGACCAAGACCCTCGGCGCAGCGAAAGCCCGGGATCAGGTGGGCAAGTAGACCGCTAACCCGCATTTTTCACACTCTGGTTGGTTTTCACGCTTGGCCGACGATGGACGTGGCGGTGTTTCTGCGGTTTCTGCGAGTACATGCGGGTTAAAAG
>JACQWL010000585.1 GCA_016209255.1 Verrucomicrobiota bacterium | reverse complement strand
GTTTAAGAAAATCCTCCAGCAGAAGTTCGCCGGGGTGGGTGTTGATGTGCTTCGTCATGGGCCTAATGGTAATCGGTTATCTCCACGTCCTGCGCGTTCGAAGCGTTCCACTTGAAACAAATCCGCCACTGGTCGTTGACCCGGATGCTGTGCTGCCCGGCGCGGTCACCTGTCAGTGCTTCAAGCCGGTTTCCCGGCGGAACGCGCAGGTCATCGAGGGTGGCGGACTGGTTGATTTGAGAGAGTTTTCGGTGAGCGGTCTTGAGAATCGGCGGCGGCAGTTCCGGTGGCCGGCGACCGAGCCAGAGAGCTTCGGTGGGCTTGTCCGCGAACGAGATAATCATTTGACCGCCGGATAATCACGCGGTCCGTGACTAAGAGCGAGAAAATAATTACGGAAAACGTTATTATGTCGCCGCGGAAGAAATCCGACGAGGTCTGCGTGCAAGCAGGCCCCGCGCGATTGATCGCTCGCAGCAATGCCGCGACGCAGCGGCTGTTCAGGGTGTAATCGTAACCCAGCGCGCTCACTGGGCCGACCTGGCCTGGGCAACCAACGCGCGCACTTCGGTGGAACGCAGGCTGCGCCCTGCGCGGGCTTCGTCAATGCGGCGGGCGAGTTCATCCCGCCACGCCGGATTGTCGGCGCGGCTGCGATGTTGGAAATATGCCTGCACTTCGCGCCGTTCGGATGGCGTCAGGCGTTCGATTTCGCGGATGATCTCACTCGCACTCACGGGCCGAACGATGCTTCGATCGAATCGAAAGGCAAGCGCCGGTTGGGCGCGAGGGAGTTCGCGGGCTATGCCGAGCGCGTCATTCCGCGGCTCGCAAAACGCTTCCGGATCAACGAACGTGTGCTCTACCGCTGCGCCCAGTTCCACCGGCGATTCCCAATTCTGAACCATCGTTCAGAATTGGTTTGGTCGCACTACCGGCTGCTTTGCCAGGTCGATGACGACAAGCAGTGCGCGGCGCTGACGGCCCAAGCCGAAAAACGCGGGTGGACCAGACCCGAACTGGAAATCCGCGTCCGCCAGCTCAGCCTCGAAAACATTCCGCCGCCCGACAAAAACGACCGCCACCTCGCCGATGTTTTTCTGGAAGGCAATTTCTCTCCACTCTCAGCTCTCGACTCTCAGCCGCGCGAAGCGCCCGTCTTCCTCATCCACGCGTTGCCGGAAAACGGCCATGCCCTGCGCATGGACGGCGACGCACCGCATGACTGCGTGTTGTGACGCTGCTTCGCCAAGGCTTCGCGGGGGCATGGCGGAGGTGACTGGACGAAGGCCGCCTTCGCGTTCTCTCGGAAACAGCGAATCCAGCGCAGTCCTTCCGCGATCCGCGACATGACCCCGTCAGGCAGCTTCTATCCTTCGATCTCGAGAAAGCCCGCCGCGTTTTGCCACGCGATCTTCTCGTAGTCGCCCGTCCGCAACGATCGCACGTTCGCAAGCTTCACGAGCGATGGGCCGACATAGTCGAACGGCATGTGCGATCCAAACGCGATCGCTTCCACACCGAGCGCTTCAATTAGCTTCGGCACTTCCTTGCGGTAGACAACCTGTGTGCGCGCGAAGTCGATCAGGCAGCGACCCTTCAGACCCGCTTCGACCAGCCTCTGACCATCGAGTCCGAGCCAGTTCACCAGGACGAATTTCAGAGTCGGATGTGCGCCTGCCGCTTCGAGCAATTCATTCACCTGAAGATCCTCGGCCCGATCCCAGTGGTGACGTTGCCGACGATCCTCGAACCGCTGCATGAGCATCACCGGCACCCCATATTGCGCGATGCGCGTCAGCGCGGCCCTTCCGTGCTCATCGGCAAGCGAGTAACCGTGGTGGTTCGGCACGAGCGTCACGATTTTCATTTTCCACCGCTCCACCGCCTCTGCCAAATCACGCTCCCAGCCGACATACTTCGGATTCACCGTCGCGACGGGGATGAATCTTGAGCCGTGCGACTTCGTGTCCTCGAACAGCTCCTCGTTGCCACGATGCGCGTCGCGATAGAACACCGCGTGGAGCGACGATACGAGCGCGCGGTCGATGCCATTGCGGTCCATCAGGCCGAGCATTTTCTCCGCGGTGTTGAATCGCAGGCTTCGAAACGGGTAATGCCCAAGGCAGGCGTTGACGTCGATGATCATGCTTTCCTTCGTTCGAGGATTTGTTGGAAATTCCGCCAGAAAATATCCTCGCGCTGCGTTGGGGTGAGTTCGGCCGAAAGGATTTTTCCCACGCACCCTTCCATCGTCGCATCCGTCGCGAAAAGCACGCGCTGGTGTCCGAGCTCGCGGACGCAGAGTCCGATGGTGTCGTCTTCGAGCACGCTGCCGCTCGTGTCGAGAAACACGTTGGGGCAGTCACGCAACCCCTTGATCTCCCACTCCCAATCGCCACCACCGTTGATATGGCCAAGAATTAGCAGAAGTTCCGGATAACGCCGCGACAGCGCGCAGAAATCGAGGGCATGCGAAGTTTTCGGCTGCATCGCCAAGGTGCGCGGATCGGTGAGAAACGCCGAATGGCCAAGAAATGGAATTCGCCGTTGAATGCATTTTTCCGCGATCGGGAAGATAACGGGATCGATGTATCTAAATTGATTGTAGAGCTTCACGCCGATCATCCCGCCGTCCAGACACCGGTCGATCTCCTCGAGCGCCGACGCGCCGTTGCCCGGTTGCACGAAACAATAGCCGAAAATCCTCGCCGGATGCCGCTTCATCGCCGCAAGCACGGAGTCGTTCGCATCACGAACCACGTCGATGTTGGCCATCACGCCGGCCGTGATCGGCCTCGAGCAAAAGAGCCTTTCAATGCCGAGCACGTCCGCGGCCTCGATCAAGTTGTCGACGTCGGACCAATCCGTGTTCGATCGCCGCCCACTGAGAAACACGTGATTGTGCGCGTCAAACTTCCGCATCGCCCGCCACTGCCCGGGCAGTCCCACATTGGCTAGTGCAGCCGGCGGTCGTGACATGGGAATCGGCTCGGCGGCGCGTGCGCCAGCGACAGATGCCAGTCCGAGCGCCCCAAGACCGGCGCCAGCGAGTTTGAGAAATCCTCTTCGGCTTCCTTTGGATGACATGGGTGTGCCGAACGCTGCGGTGAAGTCAGGTCAAGCCTTGGTGAATTCCGGGGCGCGCTTCTGGACCTTCCGAATGGTTTCGGCAATCCGGTCCATTTCCGGACGGACGGTGAGCAGGACGGGCTGCGTGAACCATACCGCCTCGGTGCAAAGCTGGTCGTTCACCGGACACTGGTTGCGTTCTTCCCACTGGCTCATCGTTTCCTTGCCGTAAACCTTCTGGTAACACGGATTCTTGGCTAGGCTCCGCACGTGAGGGCTCGCATTGAGTGGGGTGTAGCCGCCGGACGCCGGAATGCCTTCTTGGGAGAGGGCCTGGAGGAACTTCGCGCGCGGCAGATTCGCGAAGTGTTCCTTTTGATAGCGGAACATATAGAGATGATAGGCGTTGCGCGTACAGCCATCGTGCCACCGCGCCGGTTTAATTCCGGAGATCTCTCCTAGCAGTTTCGTCAAATAAGCCGCATTCTGTTCACGGATTCTGGACTGCTCCTCCAGCCGCGTCATTTGGGCGAGCAGGAGCCCGCCTTGGAATTCGGTCAGCCGCAAATTCGCGCCGCGACCGCTCCCCGTTGCCCGCCTGCCGCCGCCCTGGTTCTGAAAATTGAAACATTTGTCGGCAAACTCTTCGTCATTGGTGACGATGGCCCCACCCTCGCCAGCGGTGAGGTTTTTGCTCGCCTGAAAACTGAAACATCCCGCGAGGCTGGTGTTACCCACGCCCCGGCCGCGCCACTGCGCCACCCACGCCTGACAGGCATCCTCGATGACGTGAATCCCACGCGCCTTGCTCAGGCTGCCGATCGCGTCCAAGTCCGCCGGTGAACCGCCAATGTGCACGGGCAAAATTACTTTGGTGCTCCTGGTGATCGCTGCCGGGATTTTCTTCGCGTCAATCTGGAAGGTCTCGGGATCCGTATCGACGAAAACCGGCAGGGCATAGCCGGCGGTGATGGCGTTGAACGTGGCCACAAATGTGTAGACCGGCAAGATGACCTCATCGCCGGGACCAACGCCAAGCGCGCCGAACGCGGTCAGCAGCGCCGTCGTCCCCGCCGAGGTGGCCACGCAATGTTTCGCGCCGGTCATCTGCGCGTAGGCCCGTTCGAAATCCTCGACTTTGTGACCGCGCGTGCGACCCCAGTTTCCGCTGTGCAGGACCTCCAGCAGCGCTTGATCCTCGCGTTGATCGAAGGTAGGCCAGCTCGGAATCCCTCTTTTGGGCACCTGGTTTGCCGAGGGCGTCACAGGGCTGCTGGTGGCGGCTAGCGTCTTGCCGATCCCAAGGCCTAAACCAGCTCCGGCCATGGCCGTGGTGTTAATAAAGTCGCGGCGTGTGCGGGTTGTTTTCATCGTTGATTGCGCTTTGTTTAGTGGGACAATTTTCCATTACAGAAATTAGAACCGTGCTGCGATTCGAGCATCCTTTTCGCATCATTTTTCAGCCGTCAATCGGCGGGGCTCCGGCCGGAGAGTTGTTCCGGATGTAATTGTAGCCCAACACCAACGTATGCGGAAAAGGCGAGTGCTCCGGAGTAGAAAAGCCCCGCTGATTTAAGGGTTCGCCGGCCACCAGCTCGATGCGAAATCCAGGCGCGATCCGAAACGTTTTTAGCACCTCCGCGGGCGTCAATGTCGGCGCCGGCGGAATCGGGAACGCCGGCGGGCGTTGCTCCTCGTCATTGCCCGCGCCGGGGCGATCGCCGCGTTCCGCAAGAACGGCGGGACCCGCCACGAGCAGCAGAAGATAAAGCAATCCATCACGGCGTTTCATCACGGAATATATTTCACTCGTCGCCTGTTAGCGTGACAATGGCGAGAACTGGACGTCAGGAACGGTGCAGCGGCGTTGGGGACGACCCAGATTCCCCGCATCATTGATCTTCAAACCAATTCCGCGGAATCTCCAAACTCCAGACTTCGCTGTTGAGAGCGTAACGAGGCTCGGCCGCACCGGCAGCCACCCAGATTTTGTCTTTGAACACAAAGGCCGAATGTTCGTGGCGCTTCGTCCAGATCACATCCGACTTCAGCTCCGTCCATGTCCGGCCGTCTTTCGAATACCAGACATCGCCGAAGTTGCCTTCTTTTGCCCATCCGCCGAGCACCCACATGCGGTCACGGTAGACGACCGATGAAAACCACAGCCGCGGCTTCCACGGCGCAGCGTTGGTCACCTCTTTCCAATTCACGCCGTCCTCCGAACACCAAACGTCGTTGGTCGGGATCGGCTGCGGTGCACGGCTTCCACCGCCCATGATCCACATCTTGCGGTCGAACACAACCGCCTGAGCGTGGGCGCGCTTCGACCAGCCGGCATTCGCCACCTCGAGATTCCATTCCTTGCCGTCCGCGGAGGACCAGACGTCGTTCATCAGCGTCCGGTCGTCGTTTTGATAAAAATCCGCGGTGCCGCCGAGCACCCACATCCTGTCCTTGAACACCACAAAACCGGGCGATAATCGCGGGCTCCAGCCGGCGTTTGGGGTAACCAGTGTCCACTCCGCCCCGTCGGTGGACGACCACACCTTGTTGCTGCACTCGGTGCCCGGTACTTTCCGGCCTCCCATGATCCACATCCTGCTCTTGAACGCCAGTGAGACCGGCAGATCGCTTTGGCCCCACGGAGCGATCTCTACCGTGCGAATCCACTGCTTGCCGTCGGACGACTTCCATACGTCCAAAAGATTAGGTGTCTTCGGCGTATCCCACCCGCCCAGGATCCACAACTGATCCTTATAGATGAACTCGCCCTGCGAATCCCGTGGCTGCCAGGGTGCCTTTTCGTTTACGCACACCCAGTTTGGTCCTTTTCGCACTGGGTGCGAAGGCGGCGCTACAGCCGCTTGCGCCATTGCGAACGTGGATGACGCGATGATTCCGACCCAGAGGGCCACCGTGAATGTCGTGATTCGTGTTTTCATTTTAGTCCTCGCGTTTCCTCGTCGCCATCCAAGCGTAGGCAGAGCAGTTGGCAGGCCAGTCGCACGCGCGTGCGCGCCGCCTTGTATCACATTTATCGCCGTCTCCCGCTATAAACGCGCCTTGATGCCGGCGGAGAAGGAGACGCCCTGGACTTGCCGGAAATATTTTCGGTTTCCCTCCACGACAATGGTGGTGTTCGGCTCGTCGAAGATATTTCCCACGTCCAAAAACACGTCGTAAGCGGGCCGAACCGAATATTGCAGTTTCAGATCATAGATCCGGCGGGGGTCCGCATAAGTCGCAGAGGGGCCGGATCCACCGCGGTAGAAACCATCGCGGAAGTTGAAGAGAAGGCGCGCCTGCAATCCGTATTGCACATAGGAAATGCCGGCGTTGAGGCTGCGCGGCACAAAGGAGGCCAAACGGCCAGTCGCGGCCGCGCCGTAGTTGCCCTGCGTTTCCTGATACGTGAAATTGGCGAATGATCCGAGCCCCTTCAGCACACCGGGAAGGAACCGGTATTGCTGTTGATGGCTGAACTCGACTCCGCGGATTCGCGCATTCCCGGAGTTTTGCACCTGGTTGAGCGTATAGCCCGCGTATTGGCCGTTGAAGCCATTGTTCTGACCCGATCCGACGGCGGTCTGGAAGGTGCGGAAATAGTCGGATATCTCCTTCAAGAAGACGCCGATGCTGACCATGCCCACGGGCTCGAAGTATTTTTCAGCACCCGCCTCGAAATTGTTTGACTGATAGGGCTTCAAGTTGGGGTTGCCCTGCGTGATGGAGCCGACTCCCTCATCGATCCTCGCCTGCGCCAGGAGGTTGGTGAGCGGCGGCCGCGAGATGGATTTGTTGTAACTGGCGCGGAAGAGCAAGCCATTGACCGGTTCATAGGCGAAGTGCAGGCCCGGAAAAACGCCCTGATTCTGGCCTTTCACGGTGGACTTCCCTTTGCCGAACAACGCCAGAGCGCGTGCCACATTCTCCGCTGCGGAAGCCGAGGCCAGAAAAGAGGTCGATGAATTCACGATCCTGTCGAATGCCGTCGCTTCCGCGCGTGCGTCCTCGAACCGCAGCCCGGCCAGGATCCCCAGCTTGCCGAGCGTGATGTGCCCGGACACATATGCGGCACTGATGACCTCGTTCGTGCTGGCGTCGCTGCCAAACGAGGAAACGACGTCATTGTAGGCTTGTGAATTCGTCTGAACCCAATGACTCGCCGGCAATTTTGCCATGTCGCCGGAACCGCCGAATTCCGGCATCTGCAGCATGGGAAACGGACCATAGCGCCCTCCGGCCAATTTATACGGCCCGGCCAGGAATGGTTGGATGCCTTTTTCATCGCCGCTGGCCAGCCGGCCGTCCGGACCCGCGTAGGTTCTGGAACTTGTATCGCTTGTATATTCGTATTTCGTCCTGCGATATTTCGCACCCAACTTGATATAGGACCTGACGGGGAGGTTGACCTCCTTGCGAAAATCCACGCGCAGCGATCCAGCGTCGGTGGGCGCGTTGGTGGCCGATTTGGACCAAATCGTCGGCGTATAGTTTGCCGGATCGTAGAGGGACGGGCCGGAGATCTGGTTGAACGCGGGCGTCCACGGATCCCGCCCGCGACGGTCGACTTCCCACGCCACGCCGGTGATTTCGGAGTCCAATTGGACGTTCGCCGGATACCAGATGATGGCATGTGAAAACAACGCGTCGATTTCCAGCCTAGCCGAGCCAGCAGCGAACTTGTGTTCAAGTCCCGGGTTGAAGGACCAGTTTTGCGAGAATTTGGGCAGAGGAAGGGCAATGGCCATGGCTTTCGAAGCGGGCAACGGCAGCGTGCGGGAATGCTCGTAGGTGGAACCCGGCTCGAAGCTGGCCACGTTGTTGGCCGTCACCGCCTGCCACTGGTAGCCATATTGGGCATACGAGTTCTTGTTGAACGTCGTTCGGAAATAACCGACCGTGCGTTCACTGAATTTGTAGTCCACATTGAACCCGATGTTGTAGTTCACGTAGTTCGCGTATCCAAAAAAACCGGCCGCGAACACGGTGGCGAGTGGGTTGCTCGGATTGGTGTAATTCAACCCGGAGGCGGCTCCAACCAGGGACCCGCCGTATTCCTCGGCGAGGGTCGATGCGACGCGCCGGCTGAAGTTGAACGATACGCCGAGGTTTCTCTTGCCGCCCAGGAAGTCGTAGGCCTGCGAGAAATCGAGCGCGATCAGATCGAGATTGTCCGGGCGGTCCTTGTCCGGGTTCTGATCGTAGTGACTCAGCCTCCAGTTCGTGCCCACGGTGAAATTGACTTGGCGACTGGGACGATCGTAGGCGCGTTTCGAAATCATGTTGATATAGCCACCGATAGCAGTGGCATCCATGTCTGGAGTGGGGGCCTTGATGACCTCCATCGTCTCGATGTTGCCGGTTCCATATTGCTCGATCTGGTAGCCACGGTTCAAGGAGCCGCCCGAAGTCGCGAACTGATTTCCATCGACGAGCAGCGACGTGAATCCCGTGCCCATCCCGCGGATGAACATCGTGCGCACCTCGCTACCGACAATATCGACCGTGACGCCGGCCATGCGGCCGACGAGCTCGCCGGGATTGGACGCCGGATTTCCGAAAGTATCGGAGGCCACGACCGTCTTGATATTCGGCGCCTGGCGCTGCACCTGGATGGCCCGAGCCGCGCCTTCGCGAATTCCGGTGACGGAAAACTTCTCCAGCCTGTAAATCTCCGAAGTGAGTGGCACATCACGCTCGATCCGCCTGCCTCGTTCGACGTTCACCACCACACGCGCGGCATCGAGTCCCGTGAATTGAACCAGAAGCGTCCTCTCACCCGGGGGGACCGAAAGGCTGAAGTAGCCGTCACGGTCCGTGGAAACGCTGATGTTCGATCCTTCCACCTGAACGATTGCTCCTGGAAGGAGATCACCCGTCGCCTGATTGGAAACACGGCCACTCACGATGCCCGTGGCTTGATTGGAAACACCGCCACTTCTTGTTTCCGTGCCGCTGGGCTGGCCGACGTCGGCGGCGCTCATTGGATGAGTTGGTCCTAACGTAAGAGCGATCCAAGCGATCAACAGGGCAAGTGGATTCTTCGTTTTCATGGTTTCGAGGCTTTTTTTTTAGTGGGAGGTTGAGAATCTGGGGACGCGTCGGCCGACTGGTTCCGTCCGCTTGCATTCGCGACCGAGACGATCCGGATGGCACCGGTTTTCAATTCGTGCACGGCGGCCAGTTTGGTCCCGGCCAGCATCCGGTTGATTGCGTCCCGTGGCGTGTAGTCTCCTTTGATCGCGTTGGTCCGGACGTTCGCGGCGGATTCACTTGCGAACAACACTTCCAGGCCCGAGCGTGCGGAGAATTGCTTGAGCGACCGTTCCGCGGCGTCGGAGGGAAGATCGAACGATATCTTCGCCGTCGAGTTCTGCTGCGCGCGATGGGCCGGAGTCATAAGCACCGCGATCACTAGCACCACCAAGAGCCTCGCCACTTGGCGCAGCGCGGCACCGCGGCTGGGCTGGGCGGGGCTGCGGGCTTGGGGGGGCATATAAAGTGAGACGAAGAATCCACCCAATTCCCGCAAAAGAAAGTCTGAGATTCTTGGCCCGGAAGCTTTCACGCGCGGGCCCGATGCGTCCGCGAACGTTCGGCCCGAAGCAGTTCGCGCTACCGCCCCCGGCGCAAGACCACCTCATGTGGACTGCGATATTCCGCCTTGATGCCGTGTTCGTCCTCGAGGAGGTGCAACAGCGTTTCGATGTTATCCGCCCGCAACACACCGCTCACCTGCACGTTTCCCAGCGCCGGATCGGCCAGGACCACCGTCACGCTTTTTCCCGGGGCGGCATGCTGATTCATCATGGCCAGTGCTTCCACCAGCGGAGTTCGCGAGAATTCCAGCCGCTGCACACGCCACGCGAGCCGGGCGGCGAGTTCCGCCGATTCGACCGGCACGACCTCGGGACTCGAACGAGCAGTGGCATCGGTTGGAACCACGACCCGGTTGCCCGCCTCGACCAGGAGGGCGGAAGACGGAGGACGGAGAACAGACGACGGAGGTCCAGGCTCCTCAGTGCGGATGCCGGCAGCTTCTGCTCCCTGGTCATTGCTCCCTGTTCCTTGCACGACTGCAACGCTACCCTCGGTTACCATAACCTCAACCTGCGCGCTGCCGAGCTGAACCGAAAACGCGGTGCCAACTGCGCGCACTTCGACGCCACCCACGGCGACGACAAACGGCTGCGCCATTTTCACCACTTGGAAATGCGCTTCGCCGCGGGTCAGAACGACGCGGCGAATCAAGTCCGTGAAAGCGACTTCGAGCTGCGCGCCGCTTCTCAACTCGACGATGGATCCGTCGCTCAGCACCTGCCGCTCCGGCAGCGCCACCACCGCAGATGGAGCGAATGCCCGCTCGGTGACGACCGTCGGCGGACTCGCCTTATGCCAGACCAACCCGGCGAAGACCAACGCAACCGCCGCACCCGTCACTGCACGCAAGCGACGATGCCGGCGCCGGCGCAACTGGCCATTCATCTCTCGCAAGACATCGCCCACCGCGCCGGACTCGACGACCCAATCCGCTGGATGCAGCTCTGAGCGCACTGGCGCTTGCGCCGGTGGATGCCCCGGGCCGGACTGACGGTCACTTTTCATCGCGGGAAAATCCATTGACGCCGTGCTTCCGGAGATAGGTCTCCATCAGTTTCATCCCGCGCGTGACCTGGCTTTCGACGGTGCGTTCCGAGATGCCAAGCTGCGCGGCAATCTCCCGTTGCGGGACCTGTTTGAATTTGCGGAGGATGAAAACTTCACGGCAGCGGGCCGGGAGCTGCGTCAGCGCCGAGGCCACCAATGAAACCTTTTCCTGGTAGCAAAGCGCGTCGGCCGCACTGGGCCTGTCTTCTATGACGGTCACGGTGGACAAATCCCGCAAAGGGTCGACGGGCGACGCCCTCGTTTCCCGCGCCGCGTCGATCGCCAGGTTGCGGGCAACCTGGAAAAGAAATGCCTTCGCGGAGGCGATCGGCCGCGCCATTCTCGCCTTCCAGACCCGGAGGTACGATTCCTGCACCACGTCCTCGACGTCGCGCACCGCTGGAAACGAGACGCGCAGGTAGGCCTTGAGCTGCGAGTCGTGGGCGTGCACTTCTTCGGTGAACCAGCGTGTGTGGTCGGTGCCGTTGGCTGCCGAGGAACCGGAGGTTGGGGGATTCACGAGGGAGGACAACTGGCAGCGGTGGTGGGGGTGGGACGCGAGCGCGACGGATGCGAAAAACGCACGCTGCCACGCGCGACAAATCCAGCGTGTGCACCTGGACCCGGTGTTTGTCGATTCGATTTTTCTCGCGGAGTCGATTCATCCCTCCGCAGCCAGGATCAGATTTCAACTTTGATTCCCTTCCGGCGATGGATCGCCGCGGAAATCTTTCTCAGATTCGTGCCGAAAATCAATTTGCGCTGGGCCGGGGTGAGCTTGGCGTCATAGACTTGCGACAACGCATTCGAGAATGAACGACTGGGCGCGTGGCAACCCCACACGAGCCGATCGATGCCGAGCTCCTTGACCGCGAAATCGACGCTGCCGGACTCCGGCGGCCAGCCGGAGAATTCCAGATACACGTTCTTGTGCGGACGAATTTGACGGATACCGAGCTCCCATTCCGTGCCTTGGTGGCCACAGATCATTTTCACGTCCGGAAATCGACCCGCCAGGGCCGCAACATCCCGCGGGTTCGATTCTGCCACGGCGTTGCCGCCATCATAGCGGCGAGGATTGCCGCCGACTTGGAAGACAGAATGGATGTAGATCACCGCGTCGAGTTCGGCGGCCAGGCGGATGATGGGGTCATAATTGGGATGCGCGACCGTGAAGGGTCCTTGATGGTAACCGCCGGTCTTGAATCCAATGCACGGTCCGTGGCGGATGCAGCGGTTCATGTGCTCCAGCGTGTCGTCCACGCGCCCCGGTTCGATGCGGCACAGGCCTGACATCCGATGTTTCCACGTTTCGAGCACGGCGAAATCCTTCGCGATGCCCGCCGCGGTCTCCTCCTGGGTCTGACGCATAAAGCCGACGTCGAGCGAGAAGACGCGTTCGACGCCCATGCGATCGAAGTACGGCATGACATGATCGTGCTGGCTGATGCCGTGGTAGTGACTATCCCAGATCCGCATTTCGAGCAGATCCTCCCGGCTGGGGAGGCCGATGGCACGCGGGTCGAGGGCGAAATCCATTAGTGCGGGCATGGTGTTTCCTTTTTCCCGGCGTTCAGGCGGGCACGAGAATCCGATCGGCATTGCCGAAGGCCAGGGCGTCGATCTGTGCCCGGGTCAGCGGCGATTCGATCAACTTGAAGAGCGATTGTTCCAGCGGCATGAACGGCGCGTTCGAACCGAAAAGCAGCCGTTCGAGCGGCACCGTGGGATTGGCGCCACCGGAGAGGATTCGCCCGAGGGGATGGTACGGTTTCCAGGGCATTGCGTCCGGGAGAATCCGCTCGACGCTGGACAAGCCATCGAGATTGGAGAATTCGAAAGTGACATCGGTCCGCTCGACCATGGCCTTGAGCTTCGCGCCGCGGACGTGACGGAAGGGATTGACGAGCATGACGCGGACGTTGGGTATCTGCTTCAGGATGTCTGGCAGCGGAGCAACGTCGACTGCCGGCACGTTGACGAGCGGATGCTGTTTGCGCTCGTCCTCCATATCGATGGCGATCTGCACCAGAAGCCCGCGGCGCGCAGCTCCGTCGAGCAGGTGTTTGAACTCGGGGCTCTCCAAGGTATAGCCATTATAGATGGGGTGCAGCCGGATGCCGGGCATCTTGTGCACCTCGTGACAGCGGCGCAAATCCTCCTCCCAATCGGGAAACGCGGGATTCACCGTTCCGAAGGGCACGAGGATGCCGCCGCCGTTGACCCGGCAGTCCTCGGCCAGCCGGGTGTTGACGCTGTCAATATTCTTTTGGAAGAGCGCATCGTAGCTGCCGGCCCAGGCCCGTTTGATTTTATGTTTGCGCAGCTTGGCCACCAGATCGGGGGTGGCGCTATACTTCATGTGCCGGAAGGGCCACCACCCGGTATTGACGTTGGTGTCGACGATGAAGGCGCCGGCTGCCACGGAACCGCCGGTGGCCGGCTTGCCGGGCTGCGCCGGAACGCGCGAGGGCAGTCCGAGCGCCGCCGCCGTCACCAGCGAATTCTTCAGAAAACTGCGTCGAGGGATCGGGTTCATGAACATCCTTGCGTCAATCCTGGCTAGACTTTGGCGATTTCAGAAGCCCGGCTGCGAATCTTGCGAATCGCCTCCGCAATCCGCTCCATCTCGGAGCGGCCGCCGAGCAGGGTCCTTTGCCCCAGCCACACCCCTTCGCTGCAGAGTCGGTCCGTGATCGGAGTTTGGTTGCGCTCTTCCCAGGCGGCCATCCCGGACTTCCCGTAGATTCGAAGATAGTGCGGATTCGACGCGATCGCCCGCACATGCGGCGTCTTGTTCAGCTGCGCGTAGCCGGGACCCGCGTCGACACCGTCCGCCGACAACGCGCGCATGAATTTCGCCCGCGTCAGCCCGGCGAACTGGCTTTGATCGTAATGAAACATGTAGAGATGCCACGCATGCCGCGTGCATTCCTTCCTAATGCGCGCCGGCGCAATTCCCGGAATCTGGCTCAGGAGTGACGACAGGTACGCCGCATTCTGTCCGCGGGCCGCCTGTTGCTCTTCGAAGCGGCGCAACTGCGAAAGCAGGAGACCGGCTTGAAGCTCGGTCATCCTGAAATTGGCCCCGCGTCCGAGGGGCGCCACTTGCCTGGCCCCGGCGCGGACGTTGCCCTGGTTGTGATAATTGAAACACTTGATGTAGAATTCCTCGTCGTTGGTGATGATGGCGCCGCCTTCCCCGGCCGTGAGGTTCTTGCTCGCCTGAAAGCTGATGCATCCGGCGATGCCGAAATTTCCCACCACCCGCCCTTTCCATTCCGCCAGGGGGGACTGACAGGCATCTTCGAGCACGGGGATTCCCCGGCGGCGGGAAATGGCCATCACCGCGTCGATGTCGGCCGGACTACCGCCGAGATGGACCGGCAATATCACCTTGGTTGCGGCGGTGATGGCGGAATCAATCTTGGTGGCGTCGATTTGGAACGTCTCGATGTCCGGTTCGACGAACACGGGCAGGGCATAGTTCACCGTGATGACGTTGAAGCACGCGACCCAGGTGTAGGTGGGCAGGATGACCTCGTCACCCGGGCCGACGCCGAGCACGCCGAGCGAGGTGAGCAGCGCGGTGGTTCCGGTGGACGTCGCCAAACAATAACCGGCACCCGCCTTGACCCGGAGGCTCTCTTCAAACTCCAGCGTCTTTCGTCCGGCCAGCCGGCCCCATTTGCCGCTGCGCACCACATCGGCGGCGGCCGAAGCGTCGGCTTCATCATGAATCGGCCAGCTGGGAATCTGGCTCGAGCGGGTGGAGCCAGGAGGAGTGGCGGAACGCGGTGAACGGGTGGATGGCGGGGTTGAATCCGCGCCCCGTGCATTGGCGGCGAGATAGGCGACTGCTCCGGCGGTGGAGGTGCCGGCCAGGAACCGTCGCCGGGTGAGAATCTGGTTTGGTTGTTTCATGGAAAAGGGAACTCGTCAGAGGTCAGAGCCACCTGCTTAGCCGTAACGATGCGATGGAGTGTAGGGCCGGCGCTCGCCGCCGGGCCGCTTTTCGACTGAAATATGCGGCGTGGCGACCCGCCTTCGCTGAGCCTACGGCGCGGCAGGCAAGCGCCAGCCCTACACCAATTGGTGTCCGTCCATTCATTTGTGGAACGTGGTTCGACTGCATGATTCCGGCTTAGAAGCGACCGCGAACCCCCGCGCTGAAAAACACGCCGCCGTTTTCTTTGAACTGACGCAGCCCGTTCAGCGCGATGACGGTGCCAACGGGCTCGTTCGTGAGATTCGACATGTCGAGGAACACGTCGTACCGGCGGTTGATCGTGTACTGCAGCTTCAAGTCGAGCAAACGCCGATCGGCCGAATAGGTGTCGACGCCTCCGTTGGTGCCGCGGAACCTCTCGCCGGTCCAGTTAAGGAGCAGCCGGGCATCGAGCCCCCGGTAGCGATAGTTGATGCCCGTGTTCCCGCTGCGCGGCGTGAGATTGGCCAGCCTTCTGGTCGTGGATAACCCGCCAAAATTTCCCTCGGTCTGCAAAGACGTGAAGTTCGCGAAGACACCGAGTCCCTTCAGCGCGCCGGGCAGGAAGCTGAGCTGCTGCTGGTAACTGGCTTCCATGCCCCGCACCCGGGCGCTGCCGACGTTTTGGGTCGTGCTGAGCTGGTAGCCGGCGTAGGTGCCGCTGCCATCGACGCCGTCGGGGCCCACGACCGAAGAGATGGTCCGCGAGTAGTCCGAGATTTCCTTCAAAAAGGCTCCCACGCTGAACAGGCCGACCGGTTCGAAGTATTTTTCAATGCTGACGTCAAAATTGTTCGTGTGAAACGGTTTCAGGTTCGGATTGCCCATCGAAATCGTCAATGCATCCAGGTTTTCCGTGATTGTGGGGAGCAGGCTCGCCACCGCCGGCCGTGAAATGGCCCGATTGTAACTCGCGCGGGCGAGCAGTCCGTCCGTCACCCTATAAACGAAATGGAGTCCCGGGAACACGTCCCGGTACTTGCCGGTGCCGGTGTTGCGCCGGACAAACGAGCGTTCGGCGCGTGCCGCATTGGCCGCTACCGTTGCCGGGTCGAGACTCGTCCCACCCACGCTGTTGCCAGCCCAGCTGGCCGTGGTGTTGCGCACCCACGCCGTGCCTTTGGTTTCGGTCTCCTCCACCCGGATTCCGCCCAACACACGGAGCCTGCCGAGTTGCAGCGAACCTTGTACATAACCGGCGGTAATCTGTTCCCGGAATTTCACGTCGCCTGATTTTGTCGTCGCAATGCTGTTGTAGACATCCGCCGCCGTCTGTCGCCAATAACCTTCCGGCACCGCCAGAGGCTTCGTGACGAACGGCCAGGGCCCGTAGTGGTTTGCACCCTGCTTGTAGTGAACGTCCACATAGGGTGTGATCCCGTCGTCCGCCGAATTGAGAATCCCATCCCGGCCGGCGAACGTCCAGGCGGTGAAATCCGTGCGCGCCGTGCGGTCGTCGGACGCGTACTTGACGCCGGCCTTGATCGAGGCCGGCACGAGCCCGTCAAACCTTTTGGTCACGTCCGTTCGATAGCCAATGACGTCATTCGGCGCCCGGTTGGTCTGGCGCGTCAAGGTGGACATGTTATAGCTGGCCGGATCGTAGATCGACGGTCCGGCGGTTTGCCGGATGAGCGGATACCACTCGTCCTGGCCCCGGCGATCGATCTCGAAGCCGATGCCGGTCGTGCCCGTTGTGACTCCATTCCAAACCAAAGTGCCTGGATACGAGATGTCCGCATGCGAGTAATTGCCGCGCAGGCTGACCGTCACGCTACGCTCGAACACTTTGAATTCGACTCCTCCGTTGACGGCGTAATTCCTGGCATGTTTGGTGAACTCCGGCCAGGCCCTCACGTTGCCGATCGAGGCGGCGTGCGGCAGCAAGAACGAGTGCTGGAAGGTGCTATCCGGGGTGAAGTTGGCCGCGGTGGCGGCGGGATTGCCCACGACGGCCCGAAGGCCCTTCTGCGGCTGATAGTGATCATTGTACGCAAATTTCGCGAACACGAAGGCATCGGAACTGAGTCTGTAGTCAACGCTCAGGCCGGAGTTGTAGGCCACGCTCGCCGGGTTTTGTCCAAAATCGCCCGTGCCCCAGGCGCGGGTCAGCGGGGTGGCCGTGGTGGCATTAAGATACGCCTGGGAAATCGAATAAATGAAGTTGGGCCCTTCCTCGTCCACCGCCGTGGAGGAAACACGCCGGCTGAAATTGAAAGCCACGCCAAGATTTTTCTGCTTTCCCAGTACATCGAAGACATCCGAGTAGTTGACGTTGAGCAGGTCGATACCGGGCTTGTCCTTGAACGGAGTGCCGTCCGACATATCGGGTCGAAGGCGCCACATCGTTCCCACCGTAAACCCGATCTTGCGGCCGGAAGCATCAAAGGCGCGGCGCGAGACGAGATTGACGAATCCAGCCACCGCGTTGGCATCCTGTTCGGGCTGCGGGGCCTTGATCAACTCGACCGTCTCCAGGTTGCCGGTGCCAAGCTGTTCAATCTGAAAATCGCGACTGGCCGAGTTGCCATTAGACGCCGCCATGCGGTCGCCGTCGACCAGGAGCGACGAGAAGCCCGTCCCCATGCCGCGGAGGTAAAGCGTGCGAATCTGGCCGCCGGTGATGTCCGCCGAGATACCGGGCATGCGCTGAATCAGCTCTCCGGGATTGACCGCGGGATTGCCGTAGGTGTCGGTCGCCACCACCCACTTGGGATTTTCCGCCAGTCGCTGGGTTTGAATCGCCAGCGCGTTGCCTTCGCGAACACCGGCGACGGTAAACGCGTCCAGCTTGTAGATTGTGGAGGTTAGCGTCACATCCCTGGTGACCGGCGCTCCAGCGGCGACGGCTACTGGCGTGCGCGCCTGGTCGAGGCCGGCGAAACTGACCAAAAGCGTGTAGGTGCCGGGGGGGAGCGACAGGTTGTAGACGCCGCCCCGTTCCGTCACGGTCGAGATGTTTGTGCCTTCAACTTGAACAACGGCCCCGGGCAGCAGATCGCCCGTTGCCTGATTCGACACCTGACCGAGCACTAATCCCGCGGCGGCGGGCCGGTTGTCATCCGCGGCGCTTACCGCCGGGGCCGATCCCAGCGCAAGGGCGAAGCAACCGAGTAAAAGGGCAATAGGGTGTTTGGATTTCATGGTTTGAGGTTTTCTTTGGGAAGGGAGATCTGAGAGTCAGGGATGAAACCAGCGGAGCCGTTCCGCCCGTCCTTCCTCGCGGCGGCGACGATCGTCATGGCGCGGATTTTTTCTTTCTGCCACCGCGGGCCGGCGTGGAATCGGGGATCGGGGAATTCACGAGGAAGGGCAACTGTCAGCGGTACGGGGATTCGAGCGGGACAAACAGCGACAAAGCGCACACCGTCACGCGCTGCAAATCCAGCGTGTGCACGTGCGCCCGGCGTTTGTCGATTCGAATTTTTTGTCACGAGCCGCTGCAAGCGTAGATCAGCCCATGCCGAGGCCCCGTCTTAAGGGATCGACCCCTCCGACAAGGGCTGATCGTTCACGACGTCGTGTAATAACGCGCCGCAAGGCATCCACCCCGCGGCCAATCAGACCCCGTCACGACGCGTCAAGCCCGCCTGGCAGCCTCACGGCCCCGTGCCAAACTCATATAGAGGTGCGAGCTTCTTGTAGCGCGGATGCAGGAAGGTCACAATGTCGAGCATCTGGGCGACGGTCATGCTGTCGTTGACCGGCTCCATCGGCGATTTTTTCACCGCCCCTCGCTGTTCGGCGATGTACTTCTCCGAAATTCCGGCCGACGGGTGAATCACGGCCGTCACCAGGTCCCCATAGGTTCGAAGCCGGACGACCTCGCCACCCAGCGTCAACACCTTGTCGGGCGACTCCGTCGGCGCCGGCAGGCCGTCCACTCCGTCCACGCGATGGCACTTGACGCACTTCAGTTCGACGAAGGCCGCCCGGCCACGGGCGGCGTCACCTTCGGGAAACTTGAATCCTCTGCCCGATTTCGAACCGGAGTCGCAACCGGCAACCAATCCGAAGGCGAGCAAGGCAAACGAAACCACCGGATACGTTTTCATAGGAGGGTCTCCTTTCTTCGCTGTGGGATCAACGCGGTCGCGGCCGGGTGTGCTTTCCGTCTGCGGCGGCGGATATTCCTCGCCCGGCCCCTCAGGATCTGAGGCGGCTGATCCCGTTTCATCATCCACCATAACGGATCAAACGCCGCCCCACTTCCCGTTTCTTGCTCAATCTTAACCATCCTTTGCCGGCTACGCCCACGCTGCCGGAGCCATCT
>JACQWL010000584.1 GCA_016209255.1 Verrucomicrobiota bacterium | reverse complement strand
GTGGCGACAAGCGCCAGCCCTACACCAATTAGTTTCCGTCTGTTCATTCGTGGAACGTGGTCCGACTGAATGGATACGGCTAAGCCGTAACTATGCAGTGGAACGTAGCCGCCGACGTCAGGAGGCGGAAGCAAGGTGAACCCATGTTTGACTGCCTCATTACCCACCAAAGGCGGGCAAGCCTCGGCAGCTACGACGTGGCCGCAGGCTGCTGCGCATCGGTGGTGCGCGGCGGGCCGAGCGCCGCCCCGGGCCCGCGAACGTCATGCGGCTTGGCAGGCGTGGGATCGCGCACTGCCGCCGCCGGCACGTTTCTCACCGGCGCGAGGGCGAGGCGAAAACCCATGTGATACCGGGCGAGTTCCGGACGCCAGTGGTTGCGAATTGCGGAACGGCATGAGCCAGCGGCGCCCACGAAGGAACCGCCGCGCCGGACGCGGTAAACGCCGGACGCAGGGCCGGTCGGATCTTCCGCTTTGCCGCCGGGGTAGCCGCCATACCAATCCGCGCACCACTCGTTCACGTTGCCGTGCATGTCGTAGAGGCCCCAGGCGTTGGGCTTCTTCTGGGCGACGGGGTGGGTCGTGCCGCCGCTGTTTGCGTCGTACCACGCCATCGCGGCGAGATCGCCGGCGTATTTGCCGGTGGTGCCGGCGCGGCAGGCATATTCCCATTGGGCCTCCGTCGGCAGGCAATACTCGTAGCCCGGCGGCAGCCGCCCGGCTGCGCGCTCGAGTTCGTTGAGTTTCGCGCAAAAAAGCACGGCCATGTCCCACGAGACGTTTTCCACGGGCCGCTCCGAGCCTTTGAAAGAACTCGGCAGCGGCGTGTTTTCGTAAACGGGGATGTGCCGGGCCACCGCCTGCCACTGCGTTTGCGTCACCTCGGTCCGGCCCAGCCAATAGCCGCGTGTGAACGTCACCCACGTGTCGTCGTCGGTGCCGAACGGATTGCTCATGAAAAAAGTGCCGGGCGCGATCCACACCAGGGCGAGGGCGAGTTCCGGGATGGTGTGGTTTTCGCCCAACCGGGGCGGATCGATTTTCTCCGCCGCCAGGCCGAAGATCGCACCGGGAAAGAAGCCGATGAACGCGAAGCATGCCGCGCGAAACATGGAGGCCATGTTGGCCGTAAACGGGACGAGCGCAATCGGGACTTTTTCCATTGCGCCCGGGATGCGACGTCGCCTGAACCGGCGTGGCGAAAAAATCAGTCGCGCGCCGCCGATGCCGCCACTAAATCACTTGTCGTTTCGATGCACTCCGACCCCGCCCAACATCGCCCTGCGCCGACCGTGGTGTCCGGGCTGCGTGCCGCGGTGAGGCTCCTCGCACTGGTGTGCGGGTTCGGGGCCGCATGCGGGAGCGAACTCGGCCGCCCGGCTTTCCGGGATTTTCCGCCGGGCCGGAGCCAGATTGGTTTTCTCATTCAAAGTGTGACGCAGGACGAAACCGGCTTCGTTTACCTCGCCGACAACTATGTCGCCTTTCGCTATTACGACGGCGCCGTGTGGCGGCCGATCCCGGGCCCGGCGGAATCGGCGGGCGTACGAAAATTTGCGCGCACGGCCGACGGCACGATCTACGCGGGCGGGCCGGGCGTGATCGGTTATCTGCGTGGGGCGGGCGGCATGTGCGAATTCGTCTCGCTGGCCGGCCGGCTGCCGCCCACCGAACTCGGCTGCGACGAGATCAACGACGTGCTCGCCGCCGGCCAGACGGTGTATTTCGCGGACGAGGAAAAGATCCTGCGGTGGCGCGATGGGGGGTTCCGGGTGATTCCGTTTCAATCGCCGCCGCGTTCCCGCGGGCCGCGGCTGCACCGGGTGGGGGAGAGCGTTTTCGTTGCCGTGCCCGGGCGGCCGCTGTGCCGGCTGGTGGAAGAGCGGCTCGAGGAAGTGGCCGACGATCCGGTGGTGCGGGCAGAAGCGATCGTGATGATCGAGCCCGGCCCGGCGGGCGGGCTGGTGTTGCTCACAGCCGGCCGCGGTTTCTTTCAGATTGCGGGTGGACGCGTCGTTCCGCTCGCGGCCGAGGCCAACCGCTGGCTCGCAGGCCGGACGATTTGGCGCGCGCTGCGCCTGACCGATGGATCGCTGGGCGTGATCTTCACGTCCGTGAGCGGCGACGGTGGCATGCGCTTCGGCCCCGATGGCCGGTATGTCGGTCCGCTCGATCAGACCCTCGGGCTCTACACAAAGGCGTTTCGCGGACTCTTTCAGGATCGTGAAGGCGGACTTTGGCTCCCCTCGGAGGTGGGGGCGTTTCGGCTCGAATGGCCGTCGGCCCTCTCGGTGTTCGATGCGGTCAACGGGCTGGGCGCGGGCGCCGTCGCCGGCGTGGTGCGGCACGACGGAGTGCTTTACGCGGCGACGGAGGAGGGCGTGTTCCGGCTCGTTCCCGCCGGAGACGATGGGCGGGGTGCGCGCTTCGAACGCGTGCTGAAGCAACCGGCGTCCGCGCTCCTGTCCCATCCGGCCGGGCTGATCGCGCTCGGCTACGCGGAACTTCTGGCGCAGACCGCGACCGGTTTCGCGGCCGTGGCCGCCACGCCGCCGGGCGGTGGCGCGTTGTTGCGGTCCGAGCGGGAACCGGACTGCGTGTGGGTAGGCACGGGCCGTGGGCTTCAGGCCGTGCGGCACACGCCGCAGGGGTGGCGGGACGAAGGGTTGCAAATGTCGTTCGGCGAAACCGCGCAGGCCGTGCGACCGGCCGCGGATGATTCGCTGTGGGTTTCGACGACCGGCGCGCAGGGGTTTCGAGTGAGATTTTCTCCGGCGACCGGACGGCCCGAGCGTTTGGTTTCGTCCCCAGGGGAATATGCGGCATCCGAGATTCTGGCGGAGTGCGCCGCGACGATGCCCAACGCCACGGGCGGCTCCGGCGCGCGCTGGGTCGCCCGGCCCACGGGCATCGAACTCGTGCCGCAGGGCGGCGGCGAGTTCCGCCGGCTGCCGCAACTCGCAAACGCGAGCGCGGGCGCGGTGGGGTGCCTGCGCGAGGAGCGCGGCCCCGACGGCCCGGTGCTGTGGATCGGCGGCGCGCGCGGCCTGTTGCGGGTGGAGGTGGCGCGCGCCTTCGCAAAGCCGGTGCCCTTTGCCGCCGTGCTCACGGCCGCCGGGGTGCGCGAAAGCGAGCGGCTCGCGCCGGCGCACGCGCCGGTGCGGTTCGATTACGTGGCGCTGCGACACCAGCTCGCCGACTCCGTGAGCTACCAGACGCGCCTCGCGGGCCTCGAGGAAGGGTGGTCGGCGTGGACTGCGGAGCGCACGCGCGCGTTTGTCCGCCTGCCAGCCGGTGCGTATCGCTTCGAGGTGCGCGCGCGCGATGCCGACGGCACGTTGAGCGCGCCGGCGGCACTCGGCTTTTCGGTGATGCCGCCATGGTGGCTCACGGGCTGGGCAATTCTCGGCTACGCCGCGGGGGGCGCGGGCCTGCTCGCGGCGCTGGTGCGAATCCGCACGCGCGCGCTGCGTCTGCGGGCCGAGCGGCTGGAGGGGATGGTGGTTCAGCGCACCGGCGAGCTCGCGCAGCGCAACCTCGAACTCGTCCGCCTCCACAAGCTGGAACTCGACGAAAAAATCTCCGCGCGGCTCGGCGAGGAAAAGGCGCGGCTCGAAGTACTGCGCTACCAGCTCAATCCGCATTTTCTCTTCAACACGCTCGCCTCGATCAGCGCCGCGCTGCCGGCGGGTGGCTCGACCGCGCGCACGATGGTCGAGCGCCTCGCCGAGTTTTGCCGCCTTACGCTCCACCGCGCCGACGAGCGCGACGGGACGACGCTCGGCGAGGAGATGCGGCTCCTGCGCGCTTATCTCGAGATTGAAAAATCCCGCTGGGGCGAGCTGCTCGAGGTCGAGATTGCCTGCGACCCGGCGATCGAGGGCGAGCGCCTGCCGCACTTCCTGCTCCTGCCGCTCGTGGAAAACGCGCTCAAGTACGGCCGCGCCACCAGTCCTGATCGCGTCGGGCTGCGCCTCGCCCTCCGCCGCAACCGCGACGGCGCGCTGGTGATCGAGGTCGCGAACACCGGCGAGTGGCTCGAGCCCGCGGCGGGGAAGAACGTCGCGTCGCTGGGCATCGGACTCGACAATCTGCGCGAACGGCTCAACCGCTACTACCCCCGGTTGCATGAACTCGCAATCGCGCACCGCGACGGCTGGGTCATGGTGACGTTGCGAATTTTGCCGCCGCCGGTTTTGTGATTTCCCTCCTGCGCCGGGCTTTTCTGCCTGAGCAATTTCTCCAAGGTGAACGACGCGACGATCCGGCTCTGGGCCCGCGTGCTGCGCTCGATCGAGGATTCGCATCTGCTCCTGCTGGTGCCGGAGGGCAGTCCGCGCGATCGCGTCACGCGTCTGCTCCAGGTCGAAGGGATCGGAGCGGAACGGGTCGCGTATGCCGGAAAGCTGCCCCGCCCCGAGTATCTCGCGCTCCATCATCGCATCGACCTCGGCTTGGACACGCTGCCCTACAACGGACACACCACCAGCCTCGACGCGTATTGGATGGGCGTGCCCATCGTGACGCTGGTGGGCCAGACCGTCGCCGGTCGCGCCGGCTGGAGCCAGCTTTCGAATCTCGGCCTCACCGGGCTCGCGGCGCAGACGCCCGACGAATTCGTGCGCGTCGCTACGAACCTGGCGCGCGACCTGCCGCGGCTCGCCGCGCTGCGCGCCGAGTTGCGCGGCCGGATGGAACGTTCGCCGCTCATGGATGCGCCGCGCTTCGCGCGCCACATCGAGGCGGCCTATCGGGCGATGTGGCGGCAATGGTGCGAATCCGCCCGTCGCGGCGACCGCGTATAGCCGTCGCCTGCGGCCGCTCCCTGCCAGCTCGGCGTGGCTAAACCCCTCCCCGGCCCGACCCCATGAAAATCCGGCTTCCTTTTAGTAGAATTCCCGCAAACTCTCCGCCGACTCGGGCGTTGCCGCTCCGCGCCGCCGGATTTACCACGACGGCGATGAAAACCCCGTCGCACGGAGTCAGGCGGTTAGATGTTAATTTCGATGCCAGGCATTTCCTCGATCAGTATTGAGAATTAACATCTATCGGCCTGACCCCATGAACTTACTCCCCCGATGCGAACGCTCGCTCTGCTCCTGATTGTCGCCGGTGTCCCCAGCCTGGTTTTTGTCCAGGGCGCCAGCCTGCCTTCCGCGCTTCCCGTCATTGACGGCAAGATTGATGATCCCTTCTGGCGATCCCTCGCCGAGGCGACGTTGACGCCGGACGAACGCGGCGTGCCCGCAACGCTGGGCGGAACGGTCCGCACCGGCGTGCGCAGCGGCTATCTTTGCGTCGCCGCGACTCTGCCCGAACCGGGCGGCCGGGTGCAGGCGCGATCGTTCGGGCGGAATCCGATCTGGGAAATCGACGCCACAGGTTCTCCCTCGGTCGAGGATCGGATCGAGTTCCGGATCGAATCCGCGGGCCCAGCGAGCGCCACACGGAGCGTGATCGTGGCCGTCAATCCGTGGGGAGCGTACCGCATCGAGGAAGGCGGCGCGGCGCTCGACGCGCCCGGGGTTCTGCCCGCCGCCGCCGTCACCGCCACCGGCTGGACCGTGGAGCTGGCGGTGCCGCTCGCGACGCTCGGAGTCGAAGCCCGCCAGCCTGCCCCGCTGCGGCTGCGCGCCACACGCTTCCGCGCCCGGCGTCCGTTGGCCCCGGAGTTTCGCTGGTCGTGGCCGGCCGGCCCGGGCTATTCGGAGGTGCGGATTCCCGGAGCATCGAGTGAAGCCGCGGTCGGCCCGGCCTCACCGGGGTCGGCGACATCCCGCGGACAACCCGCCGCCGGCTTCGTCGCGCCCCAGTTCCGCCCGCCTATCCGCGGCAACAACGAGCCGCCGCTGGAAATCGGCTGTGTGCCCCAGCTCCCACCCGTCGTCGCCGATTGGGATCATCCCGCGTGGCGGGACACTCCGGCCTTCGCCCTTCCGCGCAACGAACCCGCGCCGCGCGCCCCCCGCCACCCCACCCGCGTCAAGTGGATGCACGATGGCCGCACGCTCGCCCTCCTCGTTTACGTGACCGAGCCGGAGCCGGTCGTCGCCCGCGCCGGCGGCCGCGACAGCGCGGTGACGTCCGACGACCATGTGGCGCTCTATCTGGCCACGAGCGGTTCGGCGTTTCTCGAAATCGCCGTCAACGCCGTCGGGGCAATCCGCGATTCCCGTGGCCGCGGCCCGCGTTCCATGACTCCACAATCCGGCTGGAATGCCGACATCCTTGCGCAAACCGACGTCCGGCACGGCGCTTGGATCGCCCGGATCAACGTGCCGTTGGACCAATGCGCGGCAGCGTTGGGCGAGAGCAGAATCCCGCGCGACTGGCGCATCCTTGTCGCCCGCACCCGCGCCGCGCGACCCGGGGACGCCGCCGAGACGAGCGCGCTGCCGCCGATCGGCACGGTCACGTTTCATGGGCCGATTCGTTATCGGCGGATGGTGCTGGGCGATCTCGCCCCCTCGACCGTGGCGACTCCCGCCCCCGCCCATCAGCCTCCGCCCGCGGCAGGGCTTGCAAGCGAACTGGCCGCGCTGGAGTCCAACGTCTGGTCGCCGCTTCACCGCCGCTTTCATCAAGTCCGCACCATGGTCCAGCGCCAGCAGCTCCGGCGCGCCGGGGAGGCCGTGTGGCAAGAGCGGCAGGAATGGAACCGGGTTCAAAATCGCGGCGATTGGGAACGGTTTCGCGAACCCCGCCTGCGCGCGCTCGCCACCTCGCTCGGCCAGTTCCCGCCCGATAAACCGCCGCTGGACGTCCGCGCGGGCGCCCGCCACGACGGCGATGGGTATCGGCTGGAGAACCTCGTCTATCAGAGCCGGCCCGGCTTTTATGTGACTGCGAATCTCTATCTGCCGGCGCGTCCGTCGCCCCCGCTGCCCGCGATGATCATCGTGCACAGCCAGCACTATCCGAAAACGCAGGGCGAACTGCATGACATGGGAGAACTTTGGGCGCGCACGGGCGCGGCCGTGCTCATCATGGAGCGCCCCGGCTATGGCGAGCGGGCCGAGACCAGCACCTGGTTCCGCCAGGCCTATGCCTCACGGCACACGTTCACCAAGCAGCTTTTCCTCGTGGGGGAAAGCCATTCGGGCTGGGCCGCCTGGGATATCATGCGCTCGGTGGACTACCTCTGCGCCCGCCCCGACATCGACCAAGGCAGAATCATCCTGCTCGGGTCCGTCGCCGGCGGCGGCGAGCCTGCCGGTGTCGCGGCTGCGCTCGATCCCCGCATCGCCGCCGTGGTGCCGTTCAACTACGATCAAGGGCATATCCGGGTCCACGGCGACACGCCCGGCCAGATCGCCGGACAGTTCTCGCCCTGGCTCGTGGCCGCTTCGGTCGCCCCGCGCCGGTTCGTGCGGGCGTTCGAGTTCGGCTGGGAAGGCGCCGAGGAGGCTGACTATCCGACGCTGTGGGTGGACGGCATGGAGCGCTCGGCCCGGGTCTGGGGATTCTACGCAGCGCGGGACAACCTGGCCACGTCCCAGGCCTACGGTCTGATCCGGCTCAGCATGGAACGCGTGAGCCACTGCTTCAGCATCGGGCCGCAGCAGCGCAAGGACCTGTATCCGATTTTCAATCGCTGGTTCGGCCTTCCCCTCCCGTCGGAAAAGGACCTGTCCATCCTGCCGGATTCCGAGCTTTCCGTCAGCGCGGTGCGGGAGGAGGCGCGCCAGCAGGAGCTGGAACGTCGCCGCCCGCACGCTGACTTGCTGAGCATTTCGCCTGGGCTTTCAGCCGATCTCCCGCGCCGCCCGTTGCACCAGATCGCCCACGCCATGGGCGAGCGGCAATTGGCTGCCGCCCGCTCCGCCCGCCGCACGCTCGCGGCCGCCGCCCGACGCGAACGTCTGCGCGCGGATCTTCGCCCGATGCTCGGCGACATCGAGCCAGCCGTAGCCCCGCCGATCGAGACTACCTGGACCCACTCATTGGCCGGAGCCGAGGCCGAGGCGTTGAGCCTGGAAGTGGAGGACGGAATTCGCGTGCCGCTGCTGTTGCTGCGTCCCGCCGGCCGCAGCCCCGCTCCGGTCGTGGTGGCCGTGACCCAACAGGGCAAGGAGCGTTGGCTCCAAGACCGCTCGAACGAAATCGGCCGCCTGTTGCAGGCCGGAATCGCCGTCTGCCTGCCCGACGTTCGCGGCACGGGCGAGACCGCGCCGGCGGTGGAGCCGCGCGACGGCGGCCCGCGTCACGCCATGGCCCAGATGGAATTCGACCTGGGAAAAAACCTGCTCGGCGCGCGGTTGCGCGATCTGCGCACCGTGCTGGTTTATCTGAGAACGCGCAGCGACATCGACGGCGGGCGGATGGCGCTCTGGGGAGAATCCTTTGCGCCGCCGAATGCCGCGGACCTCTTCCTCGACGAACTCGAATTCGAGGCCGGCCCGCAGATCCAATACCGGGCGGAAACGATCGGGGCTCACCTGGCGCTGCTGGCGCCACTGTTCGACGAGGGCATTCAAGCCGTTGCCGCCAGCGGCGGCCTGGCGGGCTACCTCGGGATGCTCGAAAGCCCCTTCACGTATGTGCCGATCGAGGATGTCATCCTCGGTGTGTTGAAGGCGGGCGACATCGCCGACGTCGCCGCCGCCCTCGCTCCCCGCCCGCTGCTGTTGGAAGGCGCGGTCAACGGCCGCAATATCCGGCTCGATGCGGCTGGTTTGAACCGGATCTTCCTGCCCGCTCGGGAGGCCTACCGGGACGCCGCCGCGCCGGACCGCCTGACGCTTCGTCCCGAACCCGGAGACGCCGCTGCGTGGTTGATTGAAGGCCTGAAGTAAACGACGGCCATTCGCAACGGGTCAGGCGAGCTTCTTCTTGAAGAACGCGATCGTGCGCGTCCATGACAGCTCGGCCGCGGCCTGGTCGTAGCGGGGGGTCGTGTCGTTGTGGAAGCCGTGATTCACCGCGGGATAGATGTGCGCCACATACTCGACGCCCGCGG
>JACQWL010000583.1 GCA_016209255.1 Verrucomicrobiota bacterium | reverse complement strand
TGACACTCTTTACAAGGCATACTATGAGGAGTTCGTCTTGGAAGCGCTGCTTGAAAGATGGGAGCGAGCTTCAACGGTTTCCCGCTTTGTGGTCGTAATCGCCACTCCCGGCTCTGCGATTTCTGGATGGGCGCTGTGGGATATGCCAACGTTCAAGTATCTCTGGGCGGTATTTGCTGGACTAAGCGCCGTGTTCGCCGTGCTCGAAGCAATCCTGCACATGAATGAGCGAATCAAAGAACAAACGATTTTGCTGACTGAGTTTCGCGGATTGAGAACGGACGTTGAGACGTTTAAATCTCAAATGAAGATCCATGCTTTGCCCGGGTTGAAAGCCTACAAGGACGCTTTCCTTGCGTTGCGTGAGCGTTTCAGCAAGGCAAACTCCAAGTTAAGAAATGATCTTTGGTATACGAAAGACGTTAAGGAAATTGCACAATCGCGACTCAATATTTTGTTTCCACGTTAAACATGCAAACGACACGCTCTGTGATTAGAACGCCTCCGCAGCCGACGCCTCCGGCTCCGCCGGCACCGCCGATGCCGCCGCCATCACGGCAACCATATCGATTTTTTCGCTGAGCCAAAGCGATCTGTCGTGGTTACGCTCGAACACAGCCCTGTTTCCTCTTCGCGGAAGGTGCTCGGTGGAACATTCGTGCTTCGGGTCACGCGCGTGCCGACGCAGACGTTGCTCGACTACTTCGACGACGGCCGCTCGCTCTATGAAGTTTTGGAGCCCTTCCCCTCCGTCCGGCTCGAAAACGCCCGCGACTTCCTTACGTTGAACCGCAGTACCAAATCACAAATGTCGACGGCCAGCGGCATGACCAACCAGCCCGGCTAACACCACCGTAACACCGTGCCGACGCTCACGCTCAAGGTCTCCTCAGAATTCAAGACCCGTCTGACCCGCGCCGCGCGTAAGCGCAAGGTGTCGGTCTCCGAACTCGTCCGCACCTCGGTCGAGAAAGATGTGCCGACCGAGGGCAAAGGCTTTCTGCTGGGCCGGCTTAAGCAGTATTCGCTTGGCCCCTCGACCTACGACCCTGCCAAGCCCGCCATCGACGAGGACGAGTGGGAAATGCTCAAGCGGTGAAACTTGTGCTCGACTCGCACGTCCTCGATTGGGCCATTGCTGTGATTCGCGGGGAAAAAGCCTTCCCGACTTGCAGCAAAAACCTCTCCCCGGATTTCGCGGATAAACGCGAATGAATCCGAACCCTCTGCGATCATCCGCGCGTTTCCGCCGGGTCTTTGAGTGCTAGCCGAAAAATAAACTCTCCCCCAGCGGGTCATTCTTGGCGAAGCGAAGAATCCAGATGGATGCACGCCGGCGGTCGCGCTGCTGGATTCTTCGCTGATGCTCAGAATGACAAACCAATGAGTTCATTTGCCGGAGCGTCATGGCCGTTCGCCGACTGGCTCGTGTTGACAAAGACAAGTCAGCCACTATCCGGACGAACGCCCGGCGGCGGGAATACTCCGGCCGTTGCCTTGCGGTCGCCCTGCCGCACCCCCAATTCCATGCCCACCCTCATCCGTCTGCTCCCCCTCGCCGGCCTCGCGATGCTCCTCGCCGCATCGTCCGCGACCGCGGCCGACAAATCGGCCGCCGAAAACTCCGACCCCATCCAGAAACTGCTCGAGCGCCCGCTGCTGGCGCCGAAGCAGACGCAGCACGAAGCCGAGGCGTTCTGCGACGAGCGGGTGCCGCGAATGCCGGCGGTGAAGACCGCCGCGGAATGGGACGCGCTCGCGAACAAACTGCGGCGCGATGTGCTCGACCGGATCGTCTTCCGCGGCGCCCAGGCCAGGCAGTGGCGCGACGCCAGGACGCAGGTCGTCTGGGGCGAGACGATGCCCGGCGGGCCGGGCTACCGCATCCGCAAGCTGCGCTACGAGGCGCTGCCGGGCCTGTGGATTCCCGCCGTGCTCTACGAGCCGGAGAATCTCCCCGGAAAGGCGCCCGTGCACCTGGCCGTCAACGGCCATGAGCGCGTGGGGAAATCGGTACCCTACAAACAAATCCGCTGCATCAATCTCGCCAAGCGCGGCATCATCTCGCTGAACGTCGAGTGGCTCTACATGGGCCAGCTCCGGACCGAACAGTTCAAGCATTATGCGATGAACCAGCTCGACCTCTGCGGGGTGAGCGGGCTGGCGCCGTTCTACCTCGCGATGTCGCGCGGCCTCGACGTGCTGCTGGCGCTGGCCGACGCGGACGCGGCGCGGGTCGCGGTGAGCGGACTCTCCGGCGGCGGATGGCAGACCATCTTCATCAGCTCGCTCGACCCGCGCGTGACCCTCTGCAATCCGGTCGCCGGCTACTCCAGCTTCCGGACGCGCGCTTTCTTTCCGACGGACCTCGGCGACTCGGAGCAGACGCCCAACGACCTCGCGACCGTCGCCGACTACACCCACCTCACGGCGATGATGGCGGGCCGCGCCGCGCTGCTGACGTTCAATGCCAAGGACAACTGCTGCTTCGCCGCCGGCCACGCGCTGGAGCCGCTGCTGCAGGCCGCGGCCCCGATGTTCGCGCTGCATGGCCAGGCGTCGCGGCTGCAGTCGCACGTGAACTACGATCCGGGCACGCACAACTACGAGCGCGACAACCGCGAGGCGTTCTATCGCTTCGTGGGCGACATGTTTTTCCCCGGCGACCGGGCGTGGAACCCGAAGGAAATACCGTCGGATGCGGAGGTAAAAACGAATGTCGATCTCAACGTCGAGCTGCCGGAAAACAACCTCGACTTCAACCAGCTGGCGCGCGCCGCGATGCAGGGCCTGCCGCGCGACCCGCAGTTAGCGGCGCGGGATCCCGCCGTCGCGAGGGCGACGTTGCGGGCCGTCGTGCATTTCGCCGACGACGCGGTGGCAGCGAAACGGCTCGGACGCGCTGAGGCGGCGGGCCCCGCGGCGTCCTTCTGGGAGTTGCGCGTCGGCCAGGAGTGGACGGTGCCGGTCGTCGAGTTCACCCGCGGCACGCCGGTGGGAACGACCATCGTGCTCGCCGACGCCGGCCGCCGGAGCCTGGCGGCCGAGGTGGAAAAATTGCTCGACGCGGGGCAACGCGTGCTCGCGGTGGATCTTTTAGGTTTCGGCGAGTCGAACATGGGAGCGAAGGATTTCCTCTATGCCATGACGATGGCGGCGGTGGGCGGACGCCCGCTCGGCGTGCAATCGGGCGAGCTGGCGGCGGTGGCGCGCTGGGCGGCGGAGGAGTTCAAGGGCCCGCTGGCGGCGCTCGCCGCTTTTGGACCGCGCACGAGTTTCATCGCGCTCGTCACGGCCGCGCTGGAGCGCGCCGCGAGCGGCGGGCGGGAGATGCACCAGGCGATGAGCAGCCTCAAGGAACTGATCGAGAAGAACCATGGCGTGAACCAGCGGCCGGAGCAGTTTTGCTTCGGGCTGCTGGAGGCGTTCGACGTCCCGCAGTTGCAGACGCTGGCGGACGCGTGGCGGCCGGGTGGGAAGCGTTGAAGCCAGTTCTCGCTCAATTCGGCTGCGAGACTCAGCGAGCGAACACCGTGCGCCCGCCGAATTAAGCGGCGGTTTTGTCACCGATACGAACATGTCCCGGCAAACGAAACCCGGCGATGCGCGGGCCTGAGCGGCCCGGTGCAATCTCCTTGCCCACGGAATTTCCGGCGGATGTGCTCTGCGGTGCCATGAGTGCCACGCCCTCCCCTCGCGTCGAGCGCATTGATTGCCTGCGACGCGTCTTCCACCTCCTCGCAATCGTGTGTCTGCTGCCCGTCGCGGCTCCCGCCCCGGGCGCGGAACCCCGCGCCGGACGGCCGCCGAACTTCATCGTGATCCTCGCAGACGATCTCGGCTACGCCGATCTGGGGCACGATGGCTCGGGGATCGACACGCCGAACATCGACCGCCTGGCGCGCGAGGGAACCAAGCTCACGCAGTTCTACGCGGCGGCGCCGTACTGCTCGCCCACGCGGGCTGCGTTCCTCACCGGTCGCTATCCGCACAGCGTGGGCGTGCCGCACATCGTATCGTCGCCGCAGCCCAATGAGGCGCCCGAACGGACCGCGAGCCGCGGCCGGCTTTCGCACGACGCCCGGACTCTGCCGCAAGCATTGGCGCCGGGCGGCTACGCCAGCATGCTCGCGGGCAAATGGCACCTCGGGTACGAGGAAGGGTGGTGGCCGCGGAGTTACGGTTTCAAGCGTTTCTGGGGCTCGCTGGCCGGCACGCCGAAATATTTCGAGCCGGTGCTGACGTATGAGAACGAGACGCCGATCGCCGTCCGCGAGTACTTCACCGACGGCATCACCGGGCAGGGAGTGCAGTTCATTCACGACCACCGCGGCCAGCCGTTCTTTCTCTACCTCGCCTACAACGCGCCCCACTGTCCGCGCGAGGCGCCCCCGGAACTCGTCGCGAAGTACGAAAAAGTTTTCGGGGAGGACAAAGCCGGTTACGCCGCGACGATCGAGCGCATGGACACCGGCATCGGGCGGGTGCTGCAGGCGCTCGACGATCTGGGCCTGGCGAAGGACACCATGGTGGTCTTCACCAGCGACAATGGGCCGTGTGTGTGCCAGGGTCCGTTGGACCGGCCGCGCAGCGCGGCGCCCTTGCACGGACACAAATACATGACGCACGAAGGCGGCATCCGCGTGCCGTGCCTCGTTCGCTGGCCGGGGCGGATCCCGGCGGGACGAAAAACCGACACGGTGGCGTCGATCATGGATCTGTTTCCCGCCTTTCTCGCCGCCGCGGGAATCCAGCCCGTTCCGAGCCGGCCGGTCGATGGCGTCAACATCCTGCCGCTGCTCGAAGGCGTGGAGGGTTCCGTGCATGACGACCTCCATTGGGAGGCGAACCACGCCTACGGGGTGAGGCGGGGCAACTGGAAGCTGGTGCAGGAAGGCTGGGTGGCGGCGCCCTATCTCTACGATCTGCAGTCGGACCCCGGCGAGCGGCGGGACCTCGCGGCCCGGCATCCGGAGAAGGTGAAGGAGTTGGTCGGGCTGCACGAAGCGTGGCGGCGGAAGTATTACCCGCAGCATCCGCCCCTGTCCAAGACCCGGCCGGTCTGGTGGGAGAACGGTGCGCACCCCGGATTTCCAAAATCGCGCTAGGCTCGCGGCGCGTTCGTTCGCCGCCGCGGCAGTTGTCAGGGCAACCCCTGCCGGCAGCCAGGGCCAATCGTACGCCATGGCGTACAATTCAGGCAGGGAGGGACTCTGCGGCTGCAAAGTCAGCCGGACTTTCCCCCGGCGTGGGCCGGGGAAAAGAGGGCGCGCAGCCGCGAACCAAACCCAGACACGTTGAAACGCGGAGCGCACAGCGCGGCGTAGCCGCAACCAAAGATAGGCAACAGATGAGACACAGAGAGCACAGAGGTCGAGCCGGAGGTCACAGAGAAAGGCAGGTTGCTCGGTCATTGCTCAAACCAATCAACAGCGGATTACAC
>JACQWL010000560.1 GCA_016209255.1 Verrucomicrobiota bacterium | reverse complement strand
CCTCGTATGACGGGCGTCGGCAAGCGACGCCCCTACATCGCGACTGAATCGTTACGGCTTAGCCGAACGCGCTGGATGTCGGCCCACCCGCCGGCCCGTCAGTCCGCGAACACGTCGCGCACCTTGATTTTCTTGCCTGAATCTTCCGGCAACTGCATGTAATCATGCACGGTGAGCGGACGATGTTTGACCGTGAGCATGACCAGATTGGTAACCGTGGGACTATGCAGCGTCAAGGCGTCGGCGTTACGATTCCTAACGCGCCCGCCGCTGCGCGCTAATTTTCCGACCCATTTGCGCACCCGCGGCATCTTTGCTTTGCAAGCGGCCCGGATTTGACTTCGCTCGCCGAGTCATGACCAAGACCGCTTTGCTAAAGATTGAGGACAAAGAATATCCCTTGCCGATCATGGTCGGCACCGAGGGCGAAAAGGCGGTCGATACGCGCACGCTGCGCGCCACCTCCGGCCACGTCGCCTACGACCAGGGCTATGGCAACACCGGCTCCTGCGCGAGCCAGATCACCTATCTGGACGGCGACAACGGCATCCTCCGCCACCGCGGCTACCCGATCGACCAGCTCGCGCACCATAGCGATTATGTCGAGACCGCCTACCTCGTGATTTACGGCGAGCTGCCGAATGCCACCCAGCGCAAGGAGTTCGGCCTCCTGCTCCGCAAGAACGCCGCGGTCGAGACGCAGATGCAGAAGATCCTGGAGGGCTTTCCCACCAATGCCTCGCCGATGGCGATGCTCTCCGCCATGGTAAGTGCCCTGCCCGCATACTACCCACAGCTTGCGACGAATAATTTTGAGAAGGACCTGAAGGGCTTCGACCAGGCGGCGGCCATCGCGATCTCGAAGATCCGCACCATCGTCGCGATGATCTACCGCTACCAGCACGGCCTGCCGTACATCTTTCCCAAGCAGGAGCTGCCGTTTTGCGAGAACTTCCTGCACATGATGTTTTCGGAGCCGTATCAGGACTATATGGCCGTGCCCGAGGTCGCCAAGGCGCTCAACCTCGTGCTCCTGCTCCATGCCGACCACGAACAGAACTGCTCCACGTCCACGGTGCGGATGGTCGGCTCCAGCGCCTCGAATCTCTTCACGTCCATTTCGGCCGGCATTTGCGCGCTGGCGGGCCCGCTGCACGGCGGCGCCAACGTCGCCGTCATGCACATGCTGCAGTCGATCCACGACGAGGGCGACGACGGCTCGCGTTTCATCGCCGCCGCAAAATCCGGCAGCAAGAGCAACCGCTTGATGGGCTTCGGCCACGCCGTTTACCGGAATTTCGATCCGCGGGCGAGAATCATCGGCGACGCGTGCGACACGGTGCTGAAGCGCCTCGGGATCGACGACCCGCTGCTCAGGATCGCCAAGCACCTCGAGGAAGCCGCGCTGCGGGACGACTACTTCGTCTCGCGCAAGCTCTACCCCAACGTCGATTTTTATTCCGGGATCATCATGCGCGCCATCGGCATCCCGATGAACATGTTCACGACGCTGTTCGCCATCGGCCGCACGCCCGGCTATATCGCCAACTGGCGCGAGGTTGCCGCCGACCCCAAGGGGCGGATCTACCGGCCGCGCCAGGTTTACTTCGGCCCGCCCAAACGCGACTACGTGCCGATGGCACGGCGCGGGTAATCCCGCTTCCACGCTGTAGGCCCGCCCGATGGGCGGGCAGCCCGGTCATTGCAGCCAGGCGGCCCAGCCCGGCCAACGGCCGGGCCTACAATCAAGAGCAAAGCGACGCCGTCCTCAGCTCTTGGCCTTGGCGCCGTGAAAGATCTGTTCGGTCTCCAAGCCGGTCAGCCGCGTCAGGCCGCTCATCAGTTTCCAGAACACGAACATCGTCACGACCATGCTCGGCAGCACGATGACGGGCCAGCTCAGCGCGTTCATGCGACCGAGCTCGGCGTTGAACTCAGGGGTGCCGGCGGGGCTTTTCAGCAGGTAGCGCGCGAGGCCGAAGTTGAGGAAGGCGCTGAGGAGAAACGATAGCGCAAGGCCGATGCTCGCGCGCGTCAGCAGCCGCTCGAACTCGGTGCGGTGTCCGCGCTCGGCCAGCGCGGCGTCGACCCGCGCGGTGTCGATCACCTGATCGTTGAAGAGCAACTCCCGGACGAGCGGCCGTTTCGTGCGCAGCGAGCCGAGCACGGCAACGCCGAACAACAGCGGAATGGCCGCCTCCTTCACCGCAAACCACCCGCCGTCCACCTTCATCAGTCCAAGTCCGCCGGTGAGCAGCACGCTGACGAAACCGAGCACCGACAGAAAATTCGTCTTCTTCCGTCTCGCCAGGTCGTAAATGCCATAGCCAATCGGGAATGCCAGCGCGACGATCAGCCCCCACAACGGCCCGAGCCAGCGTTCGCTGCTGAACTTCATCAACACGATCGTCGGCACAACAATGTTGAACACGAGGTTGACGAGGGGGTTTTCCTTCTTTGCAGGTGGCTTCAGCGCGGTCATTTGGTTTTTGCCAGTCAGGCTTGCAGAGCCTTTGCTCGCGTCAAACTTCCGTCCATGATTCTTCTCGGCGTCAACATCGACCACTGTGCCACCCTCCGCCAGGCGCGCTACCGCGGTGCCGCGGCCACGGCCGGCGGCGCGGTGGAGCCCGACCCCGTGGCCTTCGCGCTGGCCGCCGAGCGCGCCGGCGCCGACGGCATCACCGTCCACCTGCGGGAGGACCACCGGCACATCCAGGAGCGCGACGTCTGGCGGCTGCGCGAATGCATCGCGACGCGGCTCAACCTTGAAATGGCGTGCACGCCCGCGATGGTCGCCTTTGCGCTCAAGTTGAAACCCGAGTTTGTCTGCATCGTCCCCGAGGGCCGCGAGGAGGTCACAACCGAGGGCGGGCTCGACGTCGTGGGCAACCGCGACCGCGTCCGCACCTGCGTCGAGGCAATGAACGCCGCCGGGATCAAGACCAGCCTCTTCATCGATCCCGACGAGCCGCAGATCGAGCTCAGCGCGAAACTCGGCGCGCCCTTCGTCGAGCTGCACACCGGCGCCTACGCCCAGGCCTGTTTCACGCCCCGCCGGGGTTCCGAATTCCAGCGGCTCCGTCTCGGCTGCGTGCGCGCCCACGATCTCGGCCTGGTCGTCAACGCCGGGCACGGCATCAATTACGTCAACATCGCGGAGGTGCGGACGCTGCCGCATTTGCACGAGCTCAACATCGGCCACAGCATCGTGAGCCGCGCGCTCTTCACCGGCGTCGAGGAGGCGGCCCGCGAAATGAAGGCGCGGATGAACCACTGAAATGAGTGCCCACGGAACACACGGAAAACACGGAAGCCAACCCAGCGACAGGCGGTTTTTGATTATTCCGTGTATTCCGCGTGTTCCGTGGGCAAAATAAGATGAACATCTCCCTTCCTCCCGGCGGCATCCTGATCGGCCTTGGCGCCGACCTGATCGAGGTCGAACGCGTTCGCGGCGTCATCGAGCGCCACGGCGAGCGTTTCCTCGATCGCATCCTGACGGAAGAGGAAAAGACCTACTGCTCGAGCATGGGCGCGCCCCACAAGCATATTGCCGCGCGCTTCGCGGCCAAGGAGGCGATCTCGAAGTGCTTCACCACCGGCATCGGCGCCGAGTTCGGCTGGAAGTCCGCCTCGGTTTATCACGGTTCACGCCACGAACCGCTGGTCCGCCTCGACGAAAAAGGGACGGCGCTGCTCGCCCACGTGGGCGCGACCCATGTGTTGCTCACGCTCTCGCACACCGAAACCCACGCGATGGCCGTTGCCGCGCTCGTGCGCGCCTGAGCTCGCCCGTAATTCCGCCATGGACGACGACTCCGATCTCTCCCGTCCGCCCGCGCAGCCCAAGCTGTCGATGACACCGTCGTGGGTGATGCTCGGTTTCGTCCTGGGCGCGCTCTTTGTCTTCGCGCTGCAGCCGCGGGAAAACAAATCCGCGTCCCCGGCGCCGGCCCCGCCCGCCCAGCCGGCTGCGCCAGCGCCGCCGCTGCCGCCGCCGCGCCTCACCACGATCGAGGCGGTCTTTGCGGACTGGGGTGCGTTCGCACTATGGGACAACGACACCACCGAGGTGGCGTTATGGAACACCGACCAGCGCGGATATACCGATTTCCATGAAGTGCGCCGCGCCGGCGGCACGTTGTACTTTCGCACCATCCCGCGGCTCACCCGCCGGATCGTCAACCGCGGCAAGCCGCTGCCCGAGAGTTGCCCGCTGCAATTCACCGAAACGGAGGAGCACTACCGCGAGTGGTTCGAGCACGGGCGGACGGAACGCCCGTCGCAAACCCGCCGCGCGCCGCCGCGACCGGTACCGGCCACGCCGGTCGCTCCGGCGATCGAGCGCGCGGCGATGCCGCCGCCCCGCGTTGAACCGCCGGCGCCGGAGCGGGTGAATGCTCCGCTCCCGGAGGCGCGGGTTCCGAAAGAGGCGGGCCGGCCATGAGTGCAACCAACAGGTGGGCGCACCCGATTCTGTCCTGCGACGAGGCCCGGGCACTCGAGGCGCGGCTCTTCGGCGGCGACGAGGCGAAGGAGTGGGCGGCGATGCGGCACGCCGGCTGCGCGCTGGCCGCGGCGCTGCAGCGCGATTTCGAGGAGATCGGTGGTTTTCCGGCCGGAGGACGTATCCTCGTGCTCGTGGGCAAGGGCCACAACGGCGGCGACGCGCTCATCGCCGCGCAGGCGATCCTGGAAAAGTTTCCCGCGGCGTCGGCGGAGGTCGTGTTCGCCTTTGGCCATCGCACCTTGCGGCCGCTGGCGGCGCGCGCCTGGCGGGAATTGGTGCAAGCGGTGGGCCAGCGCGCGGGCCCGCGCCGGATGGCCGCGGTGGGCGCGCACGGGCCCGCGATGCCGCCGGACGAACGCTACGCGCTCTGCCTCGATGGCGTATTTGGATTTCAATTTCGCCCGCCGCTGCCGGATGACATCGCGGCCCTGTTCGCGCGCGTGAACGCGCTGCCCGTGCAGCTGCGGGCCGCGGTCGATTTGCCGAGCGGACTCAGCGAGGCGGGTTCCCCCGGCCCCACGGTGTTTCGGGCCGACTTCACGTACGCGACCGGCAGCGTGAAGTCGCCGGTGGTCAATGGCAGCAACGCCGAGTGGGTCGGGCGGGTGCGCTATCTGGACCTGGGATTTTTCGCCCACGATGCCGCCGACGCGCGCCTGCGGGTGCTGACGCCGGGCGTGCTGGCGCCGCTGACCGCGCTGCGTCCGGCCGGATCGGACAAACGCAGCCTCGGTCACGTCCTGGTCCTCGGCGGATCGCGCAGCTATCCCGGCGCGGTGCTGATGACCGTGCTCGCGGCCTTGCGCAGCGGGGCGGGGCTGGTGACGGCCTGTGTGCCGGAGTCGCTGGCCCCGGCCTTCGCGGCGCGGGCGCCGGAGGCGATGTGGGTGGGGTGGCCGGAAACGCCGACGGGCGGTCTGGCGGGGGCAGGGGAGAATTTGCTGCTCGAGCGGCTGGAGCGGATCGACGCGCTCGTCATCGGGCCGGGACTCGGGCGCGACCCGGAGACGCTCGCCCTGGTCAGGAGCGTGGTGCAGGCCGCGACCAAGCCGCTCGTGCTCGACGCGGACGCGTTGCAGCGTGACATCGTTCGGGCTGGTACCGCGGCACGCGTGCTCACGCCCCATCCGGGCGAACTGCAGCGGATACTCGAGGGCGATGATTTTTACCAGACGGCCGCCGGACGTGCCGCCGTGATGGTCGCGAAAGGGCGGCTGACGTGTGTGACGGAGGGCGGTCGGACCGGTTTTTATAGTCCGTTTGGCGGGCCGGTGTTGGCGCGCGGCGGGAGTGGCGATCTGCTGGCGGGCATGATTGGCACGCAGCTCGCGCAAGCCCCGGGCGAGCCGTTGCTCGCGGCTTTGCGGGGTGTGGTGTGGCACGGCATGGCGGCCGACGCGCTCGCGCGGGCGCAGGGTCAGGTGGCGGTGCACACGACGCAGTTGCTGGATTTCCTGCCGATGGTCCTGCGCCGCGATTTGTTTGCGCTGTTGTGAATTGAACCCAATAGGCGAGCGTGGTTTTGGGTCATGCGACGCTCGCCCTGTGAGGTGCGGGACTTGGCGGACAGAAGTGTTTTGCGCAGGTGGATTTTGGTGGCAAAAAAACGACTCAATTGTCCGCAATTCTATCGAGGACAGCCAGGAGATCTTGGCGCAGACATTGGAAAGCAACCAGACCTGAAAGCGGTGAAAAATCGTCGATGAGGTCGGCAACTCGTGCCGCCTCTCGCGTGTTAAACTTGGTCAGAGCTCGCCCGTGAAGTTCACAAGCTGTCCTAAGCGCAAGGTACAGAGAGCTCTTGGGGTCCGTGATCGATTCGAGGTCTTGAAGGCGTGGCAAATTTAGTGACGTGCGACCTCTGGGGTTTCCGGCGGCAGTCCGTATGGCGGACTCATCAAACAACAGCCATGCTTCCGTCATTCGAACCGGCACTACCGGAACGAAGGGCCTGACCTGCAAAAGCTCTCGCAAGGTTTCCATGATCTCTTGCCGGCGCACATCGTGCCGTTCGCGTTCTGCATCGCGATGAACGAACAGAAGGTTCGCTGGGAAAAGCGAAAGCGCAGCAACGGCCCGTGCGGCCAATCCCTCTCTCACGCGGGGCAACATCGTCGGATGCGCAAACTGGCCGTCGATCTCAGTTACACGTGGATCGGCGCGAAGCAGTTTTGTGAGGATGGGCATCAGAGCGGAGTCCGACGGGCCGTCCGCCACGAGCGTGAAACGCACGTTCATTTTTCCGCGACCATTTGCCGGAAAAAATCGCCCTGCATGAGATCGATGCGGTCGCGCACGCGACGCGACGGTCGATGCTGTGATGAGGGAGAGTCGGCTGACGACGGCGGCTGCAAGCAAAGTGGGTTGAGATAGGTAAGCAGTTGTCCGCGGGAGACCGCATAGGTGTCCGATTTGTCCCGCCAAGTTTGCGCCAGCCCTTGGAATGAGACCTTGTTGAAGGTGTGGCCTTCGGCTACAGTTTCGACGCCGCGGGCGAGGACCAGCGCATCGTCGGGACACTCGCCCACCACGAGCGGAGAATGCGTGTTGACTAAGATTTGTCGCAGCGGATTTTCGGGCCCTACGGCCAGATCCACGTCCATGGAAATGTCCTGAAGGAGACGCAGCATCGCCGTAATGCGATCGGGGTGGATGCCATTTTCGGGCTCCTCGAGGCAAAGAACTCCATTTGCCTCGGTGTCCATTTCGAGAACCGAGAGCGCGAGGAAACGAAGGGTGCCGTCGGACAGGGAGCGAGCAGGATGGCGTGTGCCTTCGCGGTCGGTGAGGGTGAGGGTGAGCAATTCAAGTTTGTCATCGCGCTCCACGTTGATCTCACGGACGTCTTTGACGAGTTCGGCAAGCCTGTTGGCTACGCGGGCGTAGACGGCTTCGGGCGAATTTGAGGTGCGGGCGATACGATAAAGAGTGGCGGGCAGGCCCTCACCATTTGGCTTCAGATGGGGGGTGGAGTTGAGTTCACTGGATTGCCGCAGCGCGGTGGGTTCGAGCTGGAGTTGCAGCCATGACTCCATCTCTCGCTGGGCGCAGAGGAGCGTCGGGGCCTCGGCCGTGGCGGCGGAGACTATCGTGCGTTTCAGTGACTGGGCAGGAGCGGGGATCGGCCGACCGCGGCTGCCGCCGTCTTGGTTGTTTTGGCTGGTCCGGCTACCGCTATCTTGATGGCGTTGGATGACAATCTTGCCTTCCTTCTGGGTGGTCGACACGAAGGGACCGCCACGGCGTGCGCCTCGTACCACGGATTTACGCCACGGCGAGGCTTTGTGCGGGAAAGGAAGGAGCTTGGCGGCCTCGCCTTGGGTGATGGGTAGCAGCGCCTCGCGACGGATTTCCAAGGTGGAACCCCCGCTATCCGAATCCTGGCGCAGGCCGAGTTCCAGTTCGTAGCGGAGAAACGTGAGTGATGCATTGGCCGGTTGCCCGAGTTCGTCGGTAGCAGTTTCCGGCACAATCATTTCTACGCCAAAGGTCATGCGATCGGCACAGCGATCGCCGACCCGGTGGAAAATCGACCTCATATCCGCCGCACGGCGGTTATCACGTACTGTAGCGGCGGCTTGCATAAGCGATTGTCGAGATGCAAGAGCGCCGAGAAAACGGATCGCATCAAACAGGTTGGATTTTCCCGCCCCGTTGGGACCCGCGATGCATGTAAAAGGCCCGAAGTGCAGATCCACACCGACCAGGTTTTTGAATCCATCGATTTGTAGGCGTGTGATCATATCAGAGAAGCCAAAACTAATCCGCGGATGGTGGAAAGGGCGAGTCTGCTCTTGCGATATCCGGGATCTGCTCGCGCGAACATCTGGTGCGCAAGTAAACCAGTTGCTCGACTTTCTTGCCACCACCTTGCGAGATTCGGGGCATGAGCACCGAGTTGACCGAGCGGCAGGCATTGTTGGTGCTCAACGCGCTGCCCAACATCGGTCCGATCACGCTCAACCGGTTGCTCGACGAACTCGGCGGCGATCCGCGGGCGGTGTTCGACGCCCCGCGGCGGCGGCTCGAGGCGGTCAAGGGCGTCGGCCCCGTGATCGCGGAGACGATCACGACGTGGCGCGAGCACATTAATCTCGCGCGGGAGGAAGAGCGGATGGCGAAAAGCGGCGCGGATTTTGTCACGACCCGCGATCCGGACTACCCGCGGCTGCTGAAGGAGATTCACGACCCGCCGATCGGGCTGTACCGAAAAGGGCGCTACGATTTCTCCCAGCCGGGGGTGGCGATTGTCGGTTCGCGCCGCACCACGCTTTACGGCCAGAGCGTCGCGAAAAAATTCGGCGCCGAACTGGGGCGGCTCGGGTTCTGCGTCGTGAGCGGGCTGGCGCGAGGCATCGACACCGCGGCGCACGACGGCGCGCTGTCGGTCGGCGGAAAAACCGCCGCCGTGCTCGGCACGGGCATCGACATCATCTATCCCCCCGAGAACCTGGAACTCTACCGGCGGATCGAGGCGGCCGGGGCCGTCGTGTCGGAGTTTCCCTTCGGGCGGCGGGCGGACCGGCAGTCGTTCGCGATGCGCAACCGGATCGTGGCCGGCATGTGCGAGGCGACGATCGTCGTGGAGAGCGACGTCGACGGCGGGGCGATGATCACGGCGCGTTTCGCCGGGGAGCACGGGCGGCTCATCTTCGCCGTGCCGGGTCGCATCGATCAGAACACGAGCGCGGGCTGCCACCAGCTCATCCGCGACGGGGCGACCCTCCTGACGGGCATCGACGATCTGCTCTCGGAACTCAATTACCTCGATGGCTTCCGGCCGCAGGCGATTCCGCAGAAACCCGCGGAGGCCGCCGCGGGCCGCCCGGCGAACCTGACGGCCGACGAGGCGCGGGTTTTCGAGTGCTTTCGCGGCGGCGGCATCCTGGCGCCTGACGCGCTGGCGGCCCAAACAGGTCTCCCGGCCGCGGTGCTCTCGGCGACGCTGATGATGCTCGAGCTGAAGCGACTGGTGGCGAAGCGGGCCGATGGAGCCTTCGAGGCCAGATGAATTGCGGATTTCGGATTGGGGATTTCGGATTGGGCATCGAACCGCGGCGTGGGATTAGTTAATCCGAAATCCGCAATCCGAAATCCGCAATCGGTGCGGCTCACTCGTGCCGCAGAGACACGTTCGGGTCGACCTTGGTCGCACGGCGCGCGGGGAAGTAGCAGGCGAAGATCTTTGGGGTGGCGTCCCGTCGCGGCGGCGAATCACACTCGGCAAATGAAGATGCGCATTGCCACCCTGTTTTGCGTCGCCCTCGCTGCCGCGGTCGCGGCTGAATCCGCCAGACGCACCATCACCCACGAGGACTTGTGGCGGCTGAAACGCGTGGGTGCGCCCGTGCCGAGCCCGGACGGGAAATGGGCGGTGTTCTCCGTGACGGCGCCGGCTTACGACGCGAAAGAGCAAACCGCGGACCTGTGGATCGCGGCCCTCGACGGCAGCGCGCCACCGCGGCAACTCACGCAAACGAAAGCGTCCGAAAGCGGCGCCAACTGGAGTCCGGACTCCCGGCGAATCGCGTTTTCCGCGAAACGGGAGGGCGACGAAACGGCGCAGCTCTACGTGCTCCACCTCGCCGGCGGCGAGGCGGAGCGCGTGACCAGCCTCACGCTTGGCGCGCGCCAGCCGAAATGGAGCCCGGACGGGAAGCGGTTGCTGTTCGTGAGCGAGACCTTTCCGGGCTGCGCGGACGAGGAGGCGAACAAGAAAACCGCCAAGGAGCGCAAGGACCGCAAATACAACGCGCGCGCTTACGAGACGTTTCCCATCCGTTTCTGGGATCACTGGCTCGACGACAAAAAGGCGCATCTCTTCGTGCAGGAAGCGCGGGCCGGCGCGAAGGCGCGCGACCTCTTTGCGGGCTCGAAACTCGCGGCCGCGCCCGGCTTCGGGCCGCAGAACACCGACGAGGGCCAGTCGATCGAGGCCGAGTGGACACCCGACGGCACGGGCGTGGTGTTCACGGCGGCGGTCAACCGCGACGCGGCCGCCCGCGCGCCGATGCGCGTGCAGATTTTCGAGGTGCCGGCCGCGGGCGGCGAACCAAGGAACCTGACCAATGACGAGCGCAGCTACAGCCAGTTGGAGTTTGCCGGCGACGGCCGCACGTTGCTCTGCACGACGAGCGAGGAGCGGCGGGACAAGGTCTACGGCCTGGCGCGACTCGCGAGTTTTCCCTGGCCGTTCGACGCCGCGCGGCGCAGCGTCTTGACTGCATCGCTCGATCGCTCGGTGGTGCGCTATGCGGCATCCGACGGCGGCGGCCGCGTGTGGTTTACCTGCGAGGATGCGGGCCGGGAGAAACTTTACTCGGTCGGCTACTCAGGCGGCGATGCGCGCGAGGAGAAAGCGGTGGACAACGGGTGCTTCACCGGTCTCGCCGCGGGCGGACGCACGCTCGTGGCCAACTGGGAGTCGGCGACGAATCCGCCGGAGGTGTTTGCGCTCGGCGCCGATGGTGCGGCCCCGCGCCGGCTGACGAGTTTCAACACGGCGAAAGCCGCGGCGCTCAACCTGGCGCCGGTGGAGCATTTCTGGATGACGAGCAGCCGCGGAAAGAAAATCCGCTCGATGCTCGTGCGGCCGCCGGCCTTCGACGCGGCGAAAAAATACCCGCTCTTCGTCGTCATCCACGGCGGCGCGGCCAACATGTGGCGCGACGCGTGGGTGCTGCGCTGGAACTACCACCTGCTCGCGTCGCCGGGCTACGCGCTGCTGCTGACCGACTACACGGGCTCAACGGGCTACGGGGAAAAGTTTTCGCAGGACATCCAGTTCGATCCGCTGAAAGGCCCGGCCGCCGAGATCGACGAGGCGGTGAACGAGGCGCTGAAGCAGTTTCGGTTTCTCGACGGCGCGCGGCTCGCCGCGGGCGGCGCCAGTTACGGTGGGCACCTGGCCAACTGGCTGCAGGCGACCACGACGCGCTACAAGTGCATCGTCTCGCACGCGGGCGAGGCCGATCTGGTGATGCAGTGGGGCACGAGCGACTCGATCTACAATCGCGAGGTGAACAGCGGCTCGCCGGTGTGGGGCGACAGCAAGGTGTGGCGCGAGCAGAGCCCGGCGCTGCAGGGCGGCAATCGCGAGAACGGCACGGGCTTCGTCACGCCGATTCTCATCACGGTGGGCGAACAGGATTTTCGCGTGCCGATGAACAACGCGATCATGTGGTTTGCCCTGCAACAGCGGTTGCAGGTGCCGAGCCGGCTGCTCACGTTTCCCGACGAGAACCACTGGATCCTCAAGGGTGAGAACAGCCGGTTCTGGTACGGCGAGGTCCACGCCTGGCTGGCGAAGTGGCTGCAGTGAAGTGGCGGCGGACTCCGCACCGCCGTTCAGGGGGCGTTCAAAATGGTCTTTTCTTTGTCGTTCTTCGCTGCGCTCAGCGCAACGCGGCCGTGGCCGCCGGTTGCCCGCCCATCCCGGCACTGCGGCCGCGATAGGCGATGAGAAAGAACCCCAGCACGACCGCCATCAAGAGCGCCAGGCCGCCCCAGAATAGCGGCCAGCGCGTGGAGCCGTCTGGCGTACAGGCGGCAAACCAGCCGCCGGTGCCGAGGTACCCCAGCAGACTTCCCACGCCGCCGTTCATCAGCGACATCAACGCTTGGGCGCGTGCGCGCCACGCCGGGTCCACCCGCTGGTCGAGGTAGATCTGCGCGGTGATGAAAACCAGGGTGAAGGAACAGCCGTGCAGAATCACGCCGGTGATCAGGCCCGCCGGAGTGTCGAGCGCGCTCACCGCGAAGCGCAGCACGCCGAAAGCCAGGCCGCACGCGAAAATCCATTTCAACCGCCAGCGCAGCAGCAGCGCGCCAAGCGAAAACATCGCGATGATTTCGGTGATCTGGCCGAGACTCATCCACGCGATCGGATGCTGAAGCCCCAAGTCGCGCAGGTGCGTGGGAGTGTAGGGGTAAAAGCCCGCCAGGGGAATCGTAAACAGCGCGGTGGTCACGAACACGACACGATGGTTCCGCACCCGCAGAAGCGCGAGCGCGTCGAGGCCGAGCCGCCGCGTCCAGGTGAGGTTTTCCGCCGATTTCGGCGTTTCCAGCGCGGGCAGGAAAAACGTAAGGACGCCCACCACCAGCCACACCGCCGCCCCGCCATAGCCGGAGAGCGTCGAGTGATCGGCTCCCAAGGCGCTTACCAGCAGGCAACCGCCTCCCCACCCGACGGTGGCCATCGCCCGAATCGGCCCAAACTCCTTCTTCGCATCCTCCAGCCGGGCAAAGACAATCGTCGAGGCGATGCCCCAGGTCGGGGCCGAGCAAAGCGCGTGCAGCTGGATGCAGGCGAGCACGGCCCAGGTGCTCCAGCCCGCCTGGATCGACCGGCTGGCCAGCGCCATCGCCAGAGCCGTGGCCAGCGCCAGCCCGCGCAACACCTTTACCGGCGACGCCTGCCGATCGGCCATGGCACCAAACGCCAGCGGCGAGATGAACGCCGCCACCGCCGAGGTGGCGAATGCGAACGGTTTGATGCCGGCAAATCCGTGCGCATCCAGCACGGCGCTCAGGGGCACAAACCACATGCCCATTGCGGCCCCCTGGATGAAAAACAGCCCGATGAGTTCGGCATACTCCGCGCGGCGGATCGTCGTCAGCACGCGCGGAGCAGACACTCCGGCCGGCGAAATTCAAGCTTCCGGGGGTCCGCGGCTCAATTGCGGATCGCGAATTGCGGAGTGCGGAGTGTCGAACCGGAAAACGAGGTTGTCTCGGACAAGTCGTCTTCGCAATCCGCAATCCGAAATCTGCAATCGCCTCACCCCGGCGGCCACCTCATCTGGCGCCTGGCCAGCAGGTGAACATGGACGTGCGGGATGCTCTCGCAGGCGTCGGAGCCGCTGTTGATGACGAGGCGGAAGCCGTTCGCGAGGTTGAGTTTTTTCGCGAGTGCGCCGGCGGTCACGAGCAAGTGGCCGAGGACGGATTCGTCGCCGGCCGTGGCATCGCCGACGCGCGCGATCGGTTGCTTCGGAATGATAAGCAGGTGTACGGGCGCCTGTGGCTGGATGTCGTGAATGACGATGCACCGTTCGTCCTCGTGCTCGATCTTCGCGGGGATTTCGCGATCGATGATTCTTTGGAAGAGGGTTTTGGGCATGAAAGGACGTTGAACCACAGAGGCCCAGAGGTCACGGCGGAATCAATCCGCGCCATGCATTGGGTGCTTCGTGGATTCACAGAAACAGCAGCTGCAAGTTCGCGCGGCGGGAGGTGCGGGCGGCGGTGAGCGCGCGGATGAAAGCCAGCGCCTCCTCGTAGTCGCCCCGGCGGCGGGGCGTGGCGCGTCGGCCCGGCGGGAGCAGGGCCGGGCGCAGGTTGGTCACGAGCAGCGTGGATTCGCGGAAGGGCGCGAGCTGCCGGAGGCCGGCCATGATCTCGGCGCGCGTGAAAAGCGGCGTGGCCGCGGCGAGCGTCAACGAGGCGTCCCAGTGGAAGAAACCGCGGCGCGTCTCATGGGCGAAGACCTTCGCGAGCAACTCCGCGGCGGCGGCGTTGAACGCCGCGTCGTACCGGGCGGCGAGCTCCGGCTGCGCCGCGGTCTGGGCCTCCAGTTCGGCGAGGCTGAAGGCGATCGCATCCTTGATTTGTTGCGCGAGGAACAGGTCGTGGCCCGTGGCATGGGCAAAGAGCGCGTTGATGAAATGCAGCCGGCGGAGGTCGTCGCGCGAGACAGAAGGCATTTTGGGAACGCTAGGAGCCGGTCGGACTTCCGTTTCAAGTCATGTCTTCGCCCGTAAACCGAAGTGCGATGGCGGGCGCCTGCCTCGACCGGCTTCTACCGCGGATCAGCGTTCCCGGCCTTGGGTTTTCCGAGCGAGCTGATCTCGTCGACGAACTCGGCGACGTCGCGGAATTCCTTGTAGACGCTGGCGAAGCGGACATAGGCAACCTGATCGACCGTGCGCAGGCGCTGCATCACGCCTTCGCCGATGGCGCGGGACGGAATCTCTTTTTCGAACTGGGCTTCAAGGGCGTCCATCACATCCTCGACCAGCATCCCGAGTTGCTCGGCATCGACCGGGCGCTTGTGGCATGCGGCCCGGACGGAGCGGATCAGCTTTTCGCGGTCGAAATCCTCGTGCCGGCCATCGCGCTTGATGACCATCACGCCATCGCGGACTAGCCCTTCGGTCGTGCTGTAGCGGTGACCGCACTCGAGACACTCGCGCCGGCGGCGGATCGTCGAGCCATCCTTGCTGATGCGCGAGTCGATGACCTTGTCCTCAATCGAGGTGCATTTTGGACAGCGCATGGGTGAGGGAGAATGACCAATGACCAACGACCAATGACCAATGACTGACGGTGAGGCGGCGCTGGGCCGGTTCATCGTTCATTGGGCACTCGTCATTGGACATTTGGCATTGGGCACTGGGCATTAATCACTTGTTTCAGTTCAGGCTCAAGAAGTTCTCCAGGATTCGCATTCCTCCCTCGGTGGCGATGGACTCCGGGTGGAACTGCACGCCCCAGATGGGCAGCGTACGGTGGCGCAGGCCCATGACCTCGCCCTCGGCGGTTTCGGCCGTGATTGCCAGCTCGGCGGGAAACGTCGCGCGGTCGATGAGCAGCGAGTGGTAGCGCGTGGCCGCGAAATTCTGCGGCATGCCGCGGAAAACGTCGGTGTCGTGATGGCGAATCGGCGAGGTCTTGCCATGCATCAGCCGGCCGGCGCGGACGACATGGCCGCCGAAATAATGGCCGATCGATTGATGACCGAGACAGACGCCGAACATCGGCTTCCGGCCCGCGAAGGCCTTGATGATGTCGAGGGTCACGCCCGCTTCGCGGGGCGAGCAGGGGCCCGGCGAGAGGAGGACGCGATCCGGGTTGAGCGCGAGGGCCTCGGCGGGGGAGATCTCGTTGTTGCGAAACACGCGCTGCTCCACGCCCAATTGCCCGAAATATTGGACGAGGTTGAAGGTAAAGGAGTCGAAATTGTCGATGACGAGCAGCACGGGGGTTCGCGAAGCGAAGTGTAACGAGGACGTGTAAGGTTTAAGGCGAAGGCAGGGGGGCAACGTGGATTACTCCTTGGACGTTACTCCTTACACTCGCGCAACCACCAATACCTCGTGGATTGACCGCGGGTCAAGCATCGGGCGGTAGCGGCGGTCTGTGACCGCCGGGCTTGCGGGTGTCGCGAACGGTGGTCATAGACCGCCGCTACAACTTCGCCATGCCGGATCCCTTTCAGCTCTTGCGCACCGACACCGTCACCGCCGCGCGCCGCGGGCGGCTGCACACGCGGCACGGCGTGGTCGAGACACCCATCTTCATGCCGGTCGGCACGCAGGGCACGGTGAAGTCCATGACGCCGGAACATTTGCGCGACATCGGCGCCCAGATCATCCTCGGCAACACCTACCACCTCAACCTTCGCCCGGGGAGCGAGCTCATCCGCGACCTCGGCGGGTTGCACCCGTTCATGGGTTGGGACGGCCCCATCCTGACGGACAGCGGTGGATTTCAGGTGTTTTCGCTGGCGAAGCTGCGGGACATCCGGGACGACGGCGTGGCCTTCTCATCGCACCTCGATGGCGCGAAATTATTCCTCGGCCCGCGCGAGGTGATGGCGATCCAGCAGAATCTCGGCAGCGACATTGCGATGGTGATCGACGAATGCCCGCCATGGCCGAGCGAGCGCGACGCGTGTGCCCGGGCCGTCGCGCGGAGCTACCGCTGGGCGCAGCACTGCCGGCAGATTGCCACCGACAGCGGATTTTTGGCCGCGGGCCACCAGGTGTTTGCCATCGCGCAGGGCTCGACGTTCGACGACTTGCGGCGCGAGGCGGCGGAATCCCTGGCCGCGCTGGATTTTTCGGGCTACGCGGTCGGCGGGGTGAGCGTGGGCGAACCGGAGCCGGAGATGCTGAAACAGGTGGGCGCGACCACGCCCTTCCTGCCGGCCGACAAGCCGCGTTACACGATGGGCCTGGGCACGCCGCCGCAACTGCTGAAGATGATCGCGCTCGGCGTGGACATGTTCGACTGCGTGCTGCCGACGCGGGTGGCGCGCAACGGGCTGGTCTTCACGCCCGACGGCCCGCTGAACCTGCGCAACGAGCAGTTCCGCGCCGACCCGCGGCCGATCGTCGAAGGGCTCGCGAATTACACCGCGGGTTTTTCGCGGGCCTATTTGCGCCACCTCACGCGCGCGGGCGAGATCCTGAGCTGCACGCTGCTGACGCTGCACAACCTGCATTTCTACCTCGACCTGATGGCGCAGGCGCGCGCGCACATCGAGGCGGGCGATTACGCCACCTGGCATCGGTCCTGGGTCGGGCGCTACGAGGCGGGGACGGCGGCGCGTTCGAACGGCTCAGGCTGAACGCGGGGGGCGTGATTGCGGATTGCGGATTTCGGATTGCGGATTTCGGCTGGGGTGACGAATCAGGTTCTGGCTCGTCCAATTCGCAATCCCCAATCCGCAATCCGAAATTCCCCATGCGTATTCTTGTCACCGGCGGCGCCGGGTTCCTCGGTTCCCACCTTTGCGATCGGCTGCTCAAGGACGGTCACGAGGTGGTCTGCATCGACAATCTCTTCACCGGCCAGAAAGCGAACATCGCGCATCTGCTCGCCAATCCGAATTTCGAATTTGTCCGCCACGACATCATCGACCCGTTCAAGTTCGAGGTGGACCAGATCTACAACCTCGCGTGCCCCGCGTCGCCGGTGCACTACCAGTATAACCCGATCAAGACGACCAAGACCTCGGTGATGGGTGCGATCAACTGTCTCGGGCTCGCAAAGCGCGTGAAGGCCCGCGTCTTCCAGGCGAGCACGAGCGAGGTTTACGGCGATCCGCAGGTGCACCCCCAGCCCGAAAGCTATTGGGGCAACGTGAACTCCATCGGCCGGCGGTCCTGTTACGACGAGGGCAAGCGGTGTGCCGAGACGCTGTTCTTCGACTACCACCGCGAAAACAAGGTCGATATCCGCGTGATCCGCATCTTCAACACGTACGGGCCCCGAATGCACCCGAACGATGGCCGCGTCGTGTCGAACTTCATCGTGCAGGCGCTCAAGGGCGGCGACATCACCATTTACGGCGACGGCACGCAGACGCGCTCGTTCTGCTACGTGGACGATCTGATCGAAGGCATCATCCGCTTCATGGGGCAGACGCAAACCGTGGGTCCGATGAACCTCGGCAATCCCGGCGAATTCACGATGCTCGAACTCGCGAATCTCACCCTCAAGCTCGTCGGTGGAAAATCCAAGATCGTCCACAAACCGCTCCCCGCCGACGACCCGAAGCAGCGCCAGCCCGACATCACGCTGGCGAAAAAGGTGCTGAAGTGGGAACCGCAGGTGCCGCTGCACGAGGGGCTGACGCGCACGATCGCGTATTTTCGCGGACGGGTGTGATACCATCCGCCTCTGTTTCCGCCGGGATGGCGAGCACGCGCCCGCCAGGCCATCGCTGCAAAACGAGACCATTTAATGCAAACCGAATCCTTTGGCAACGCGGTCGACCAGCGCCCTGCCGCGCTTCGTTCCCTTGGCCGGCAGGTTGTTTCGTTCACAGCGGTCTCACTGTGGAT
>JACQWL010000559.1 GCA_016209255.1 Verrucomicrobiota bacterium | reverse complement strand
CTGGCGCGTGGTGCGGTCAACGTAGGCCAGCCGCTCGAACTCGAAGTCCTTGTCGGTCGTGACGTAGACACCCTTGCCATCCTTGCTGAACGCCGCGTCGCCGTAAGCCACGCCTTTCTCGGCCCGCGGAGTGAATTCGATCCTGGCGCCGGTCGCCACATCGACGAGCCACACGTGGCTTTCGTTGACCGAGATGTATTCGCCGACGAGGAGCGTGCGATCGTCGGGCGACCAGTCGACGACGCTCCACCCGCCGCCCGTCACCTCGAGCACGCGACGGTCACTCTTCGGCTCGCGCGGATTCATCACGTGGATGTCGCGGTCGGCGCCATTGCGACGGGTCGAGCCGTAGGCGATGCGGGCACCCTGGTTGCTCCAGTTGACCTCGCCATTCTGGCTGCGACCGCCATCGCTGAGCAGCGTGATCGCGCCATCAGAGAGGTCGTAGCGGTAAAGCTGGGTGAACTCGCTGCCGCCCTGATCGCGTTGAAACAGGAAGAACGAGCCGTCCACCGGATCGTAGCCGGCGGAGGTCACGGGCTCGTCAAAAAACGTGAGCTGGCGCCGCATCCCCAGTGGCGCGGCCACGGCGTGCAGCTGGGCGGTGTTGCCGAAGCGCGTGCTCACGAGCATCTCGAGCTTCTTGGGATGCCACCCGGCGAACGACGCGGCGCGCGCCTCGGTGTAGCGCTTGACGCTCTGCACAAAGGCCGCGGGCACCGGCGGGACGGCCTCGACGACGAGGTTTGCCGGCGGCTTGAGTTCGGCGCCGGCGCCGAGTGCCACCGACAATGGAAGCCACCAGAGCAGGAGGCAAAAACGACTTTTCATGGTGCCCAACCGTATTGGCCGTGCGGCCCGACGCACGAAAATTTGCAGCCTCGGCTCTCTTGGGCGGCTGCCGCCGTCCCGAATCTTCGCAAGACCGCCGGAATTCCGGCACTGGGTTACACGTCACGGCTTCGCAGGCGTTTCCTTGAATCGCCCGAACAACACATAGTCCTGATTCCGGTGAATCTCGCGCCAGTTTTCCCCGTCAAAGGCCGCCGGCGGGTTTGCGCGTTCGACGAGCACATAGTCGAAGTGCTCCAGCCACGGGCCGCGCCCACCGTTGCGATGCCATGCCGCCACCTGCCGCCAGCGCCCGTGCACGTCGGGCGTGTTGTTGATGTGCCCGAGATACGGACGCACCGACGTGAAAGTGGCCGCGAGATAGCTCAGCCGCGTGTCGACGCAGAGAAAAACCCCGCGCAAACCGCCTTGCTCCATCCAGCGGAAAACGTCGCGCTGCGCTGGAGTGAGATACAGCCGCTCCGGCTGGCCGTCGCGGAACTCGCGCAACAGAAACGCCGCATTGTCGCTCACCAAAAACATCGCCGCCGCCCCGCCCGCGACGATCAGCGCCCGCCTTCCGGCCCGTGCCGCCAGGGTCAGCCCCCACGCCTGCAACTGCGGCAAAGCCATCAGCCAGACCGGCAGCCAGTGGTAACCCCGGCTGAAATGCGCCGGCTGGCGCGCCGCGACGAACCAGTCGTGTTTCATCAGCAGGAACGTCACCGCCCAGGCCACCGCGAAGAATTTGTCCGCCTCGGTCCAACTCTCCCGCCGTCGCAATCTCCAGAGCGCCACCGCCGCCGGGGGCGCCACCGCCAGCACCAGCGTCGCCATTGGCATCGTCCAACCCAGCGACCATTTTGCCGTCAACGCGCGGTGCTCCGGGAACGAGTTCAGAAAACCAAAGTTGTAGGCTGCGAACGCGCCGAGAATCGCGGCCACGACGGTCAGGCGCACGACGGCCGCGCGCGTCCGCTCCCGCGCCGCGACGACCCCGAGCCACGTGCAGAGAATCAGCAGATGCTGCGAGCCCGAAAAAGGATGCGTCGCCGCGAGCGCCCCCACCGCGCCGATCGCGAGGCCCCAGCGGCGTTTGAACACCGCCCACCATGCGGCCGCGACGAGGGAGTGATAAACCGCCTCGGTCGGCAGCACGAGATTTCGCCCCCAGTTGGGAAACCACCAACCGTTTTCGAGATCGAACGCGAACCAATCCGCCGCGAACGGCCGCCCCGCGGCGAGGTTCGCCACCAGCGCGCCGAGGCAAAGCGCGCCGCCGCCCCACATCGTCAGGAGAAACAGCGCCAGCCGACCGCGCGCCTCCGGCAGCACCGCTTCAACCAGCCGGAGCATGAGCGCGCTGCACAGCAGCGAAGCGCCGACGCCCATCGCGGCGAAGAGCGCACCCGGATCGGCGCCCAGGACTTTCACGCCGAATCCCAGCAGCCACGTCAGCCAGTGAAAATAGATGACCGGCGCGTTGGGCGACGGATCGTAGGGATTCGGATGCGCGAAACCGTTTCCGCGCTCAAACACCTCGCGCCCGTTGGCGACATAGTAGGCCGAGTCGTATTGCAGAAACCCGGTGGCCAGCTCCCCGGAGCCGAGATGCTGCAACAGCAGGAGTTGAAATGGCAGCGCACCGAGCACGACGAAGAACCAACGCCGCGCGCGATCCTGCCGCCCGTCGAAGCCACAATTCGGAACTGGGGATAAGGTAGCCAACGTATCCTCGTCGCAGAAGTTGATGGAGCATGGGGACTCGAACCGCAATCCCCCTGCGGGTGGCGCAGGCGCTCCCACCAACTGAATAAAGCCTCCGACGTGGAGGCGGGAACGTGGCCAGCGGCGCGCCGCGGATCAAACTTGTTTTGGGTGGTGGGTCAGTTTTCAATCTGCCCCACCACCTTGTCTTGGGGTTCCGTGGTCGAACCGGCATCGCCGGTGCGGCCCGCCGCGTCCGGAGCGCGCGGCGCTTTCACCCAAGGTCCTTGCGTTCCGGAAGCACGCATTGGTACCCGGATGCGGCGAGGTGCTCAAGCAGCGCGGAAAGCAATGCGACGCGTTGCGCACCGTGCGTGTCGGATTCGTGAATCAAGAGGATGGCGCCGGGCCGGATATTTTTTGTCAGCCGGTGCAACGGTCGGACGATGGACGTGCTCCCGCGCTCGTGTGCCCGCGTGCTCCAGCCGACGAGGATCATCCGGCGTCAGACAAGCACGCCGCGCAGAAAAAAAATCTTGATGCCGGCCGGGGGGCGAAACCACTCCGGGGCCGCACCCCCCGCCGCCTGCAGCACGGCCTGGCACGCGTCGACCTCCCGCGCCGTGCGGCGCGGACCCGCGAGCCAGAAAGCTCCAAGCGGATGGGTTTGGGTGTGATTGCCGATCGTGTGGCCGCGGCGGACGATTTCGCCGACCAACGCGGGATTCGCCGCCGCCCGCGTGCCAATCAGAAAGAAGGTGGCTTTCGCTCCCTGCCGTTCGAGCAGATCGAGCATGGGGACGGTGGTCGATGGATCGGGACCGTCGTCGATCGGCAGCCAGACTTCGCGCCGTGGCGTCTGAAAGCGGGTGGCCGTGGGAATCAGGCACGAGGCATTCAGGATCAACAAGCCCGTCAGTATCGAAAAGTCCGGCGCAAAAAAAAGCACGGCCGCCAGCGCCGGGTTCGTCTGTTCCGGTTCCAGCGCCAGGAGGGTGAATTTGCCCATGAAAGAGACGAACAGCGCGAGGGATTGGCGGCTGAGCAGCGACGCGGCATGTTGCAGCGCCAACGCGGTCTCCCGCGGATCGAACAACGCGGCGGCAGCGCCGAGCGTGATGCCCGCGAAGGCGTCCACGGCGACATGTTGCTTGGTGGCGAGCGTCGAATACATGATCGCGGCGCACCAGCCGGCATTGAGCAGGTGCACCCCGGACGGTGCCGTCACCTGGCGGAGCAGCCGGGCCAGCCAGATCGCGGTAAAAACCGCAAAGGCGACGTGCAGCGAAGGGCACGCATTGCCGGCGGCATCGACCTTCTTCAGGAACGCGAACATCGGATATCTCGCCGCGTCGAAATCCGGCGGCGGAATCGCGGTCGGCCAGAACAGAAACGTTCCCAGGCCGACCAGGGCAAGCGCCCCGACTTCGCCGCCGTCGCTGGTGCTGTGCGACCACGGCAACGCGCGGCTCGACAGCTTCAGTGTGCTGGAGTTGGTGCGCGCACGCTCCGCCGCGCTGCCGTTCATCGTCGTGACCGGCTCGATGGACAAGGCTCAGATGGCGAAAGTTTTCGAGCGCGGCGCCGACGATTGCGTGTTCAAGGACCGCCTGCCCGACCTGGTGCCGGCGGTGCAGCGGGCCCTGCGCCTCGGCGAGGCGCGCCGGCGGCTGGCGCTGGCCGAGGAGGAGCGGGACCGCCTGCGGGCCGAACTTGAAGCGTGGCGCTTCGGCCGTCCGCGCCTGCCCACGGTCGTGCCGATTTGCGCGGGGTGTAAAAAAGTCCACGCCCCCGAGGACGACTGGCACCAGCTGGAGATTTATTTCCGGGACCACTTCAACATCCGCTTCAGCCACGGACTCTGCCCGCTTTGCCTTGACGAGTATTCCGCCGGCCGCGCGTAAACCGCCCCGGCGGGTGGAACTTTCAGGCTCGAATTGCGCGGTGCCGACGCGAGACTGACGCTGATCCGCGATTCAACTCCCGACGTATCCGCCCATGAAGTCCACCTCGGTTTTCCCTCTCCTGTTCGTTCTCCTGGCCCTGGCATGTGCCGAGGCGGTCGCGGCCTCCGGCGCCAGCCGGCCGAACATTGTCATCATCTATGCTGACGATCTCGGCTGGGGCGATCTCGGCTGTTATGGCAACCCCGTCATCCGCACGCCGAATCTGGATCGGATGGCGGCGGAGGGCATGCGCTTCACGGATTTTTATTCCGCGGCGGAGGTCTGCACGCCGAGCCGCGCGGCCCTGCTCACCGGCCGGTATCCGGTGCGCAGCGGCATGTGCCACGACCAGTTCCGGGTGCTGCGCAGCAACGCGGCGGGCGGACTGCCGAAGGAGGAGGTGACGTTGCCCGAGTTGCTCAAGCAGCGCGGCTACGCCACCGGCATGGTGGGCAAGTGGCACCTCGGCCACCTGCCAGAGCACCTGCCGCTGCACCACGGGTTCGACTCCTATTTCGGGCTGCCGTTTTCGAACGACATGCTGCCGGCGCCGGGCGCCCCGAAGGGCCGCGACAAATTCTACGAGGAGAAAAACGACTACTGGCGCACGCCGCTCATCCGCGGGACGGAGGTCCTCGAAGCCCACCCGGATCAGCGGCAGCTGACGCGACGCTACACGGAGGAGGCGGTGCGGTTCATCGGCGAGAAAAAGAGCGGGCCGTTTTTCCTGTACCTCGCGCACACGTTTCCCCACGTGCCGCTGTTCGCCTCGGAGCGTTTTCGGGGGAAGAGCCCGGCGGGCGTTTACGGCGATGTGATCGAAGAGCTCGACTGGAGCGTCGGCGAGGTGATGGGCGCGTTGCGCGCCGGGGGGCTGGAGAAAAACACGCTCGTGATCTTCAGCAGCGACAACGGCCCGTGGCTCATTTTCAACCACCACGGCGGCTCGGCCGGCCCGTTGCGCGAGGGCAAGGGCTCGACGTGGGAGGGCGGGATGCGCGTGCCCGGGATCGCGTGGTGGCCGGGCCGCGTGCCCGCGGGCGTGGTGCAGCATGAGGTCGCAACGACGATGGATGTGTTCGCGACGTGCGCGAAGCTCGCCGGCGCGACGCTGCCGGCCGACCGGACGATCGACGGGGTGGATATCGCGCCGCTGCTTTTCGGCATGGGCGCCGTGGAGCGCGGGGCGTTTTTCTACTACCGCGGTTCCACGCTTTACGCGGCCCGCCTCGGGCATTGGAAAGCGCACTTCATCACGCGTTCGGGCTACGGGCCGGACAAACCCGAACCTCATGAACCGCCGCTCTTGCATCACCTCGGTGAAGACCCGGGCGAGCGTTTCGACCGTTCCGCGGCGAATCCGGCGGTGCTGGCGCGCATCGACGAGGCTGTCGCACGCCACCGCGCCGGATTGCAGCCGGCGCCGTCGCAACTGGTGGAAACGGTGGCCCAGAAGAACTGAACCGAGCGAAGACTGGCGGAGGAGGCGCGATTTCAACAAGAACCAAAGTGGCGCTAATACTTCAATCGATAACCGCTATTCTTGGCTGGCTCGTAGAAAAACAAGGCCGCCAATCGGGGCCGACATATCGTGAGCGGGCACATAACTACTTCACTCTAGAGCGGTTTAAATAATACTGTAGCCACAGGCGGCAAACCAACCGGCGGCATCTTGGGCGCTGATGCGTTGCAGGGCCGCCGCGATGGCCTGCTGCAGTTCCTCCGCGGAACGGGCCTCGGCGGCCCGCAGCAGCGCCTTCACCTTGCTCCACATCATTTCGATGGGGTTGAGATCCGGCGAGTAGGCCGGCAGGAAGCGCACGCTGGCTCCGGCCGCGGTGATGAGGGCGATGGTCTGGTCGTTTTTGTGCGGGGCCAGATTGTCCAGCACGACGATGTCGCCGGCCCGCAGACTCGGGCAGAGGATTTCCCGCACGTAGGCTTGGAAGACCGCCGTATCCGTGGCCCCTTCGATGGTCCTACAGGCGGTGCTGCCGTCGAGCCGGACAGAGCTGATCATCGTCGTGGTGCGCCAGTGCCCATGCGGTGCTTTGGCCAGCAAACGTTGGCCGCGGGGCGCGCGGCCCCGCAGCCGGGTTAGGTTGGTCTTCGCCGCCGACTCGTCGAGGAAGACCAACCGCGCCGGATCGAGTCCACCTTGGCGGCGCCGCCACCGCCGGCGCGCGCGGGTGATGTCCGGCCGGTCCTGCTCGGCCGCCCGGAGTGTCTTTTTTTAAAAGTCAGGCCCATGTCCGCCAGGACGTAGTGGATCGCCGGCAGCGTGCAATCCAGCCCGGTGGCGGCCCGCAACTCGGCCAGAGTCAAATCCGGCTTCGCCGTCAGGTGCCGCCGGAACTGTTCGCGGTGCGCCGGCAGGATGCGCGGCTTACGTCCGGCCCGATGATGCAGCGGCCCGATCTCGCCGAGCCGTCGGCGCTGCTGGAGCAACTTCTTGACCATGCCCAACGACACCCGGAAGCGAGCGGCGACCATCTCCCGCGTGGCGGCTTTGGCGTCGTAGGCGGCGAGGAGGCGCTCCCGCAAATCCACGGAAAGGGTTTTCATGCCCCGAGACTGGCCAGTCCCGGCGAAAAGACCAGCACAAAACGGCTACACTATTACTTAATACGCTCTAGCCCGCTCGATCGCAGATGAAAGAGGCTGCGGGTTTCCACGCCGTCTCGCCGTTGTCAGGGACAAGTTCCACGAGGCGGGCCGGGCATTGGGTGAACACCGCATCTCGCGGCGAACGTCGTAGTTTTCAAGTGACATTGGCCGTTGCGTAACACCGCACCGCGAACAACGCCGCCGGCACATTCGCGGCTGGCGCAGTCAACTCGATCCGCAGCGCACGCATCGCGACAGGATGTGCGAGGACGATGACGTTGCGCGCTTGGTGGTTGTTGACGCACGTGGCGAGGATATTGCCGCGCTCGTCGAGCACGCGGTAGCGCTCCACGCAAAACGGCATCCGGCGCTCGGGGTGGCCCATCAGCACCGATTCCATCGGGTGATCGTAGTCGACGTCGAACAGGAGCTCGATGCGCGCGATTGTCTGGGGCTCGGTCCAGCGGAGCGTAAGCGCGGGCGCGGGATCGGCGAAGTCGGCGACCCAGGCATTGGGCTGGTGCGTCGGGCGGGCGAGGCCGTTGACGACGTTGCGCGGGCCGAAGCACGCGAGCGGGCTGGCGAGGCGGAGCGCAAGATTCTGTCCGGCGGGCCGGCGGAGCGGCGTCCAGAATTCAAACGTGTCCACGCCGATGCCGGCGGGTGGAGTTTGGGTGGCGGACTTGGCGACGGCGAGGTTGGCGCGATGGCAGAGCGAGAGCACGCCCGTGACGCGCTGTTCGCTGGTGCGCAGGCGGACGCCTTCGCTGTCGAAGAAGCACAGGAAGGCATAGCGCGCATCGGCGAACGCATGCGCAAACGCGATCCGCAATTCCTGGGCGGCGCCGGGCCGCAGCGGAATCGTCAGCTGCTCGAGCATGACATCGGGCGTGTGATTGTCGGCGCGGCTGCTTTGCCGCAGTTCAACGCGCAGCGCCGCTTCCTGGGTGACGTCGGCCAGCACGGTGAGATCGAGGCGCGTGCCGGCATCGACCGGCAACATCATGGCCCAACCGTCGTCGAGCGCGATCGACGGCCCATCGGGTGCGAGGCTCGACAGGCAAAGCTCACTCGAGGCGGTGATCTGGGCGCGGCGCGCGAGATCTGTTTCGTCGTCGAGCGCAACACCGGGGATGAACTGACCCGCCCGCAGCAAGGCTCGCTGCAACTCCGCCATGTGGGCCGGCGCCGTCAGCTCGCGCGGCCGCAGTCGGTCGCGCGTGCAGTGCGCGGCGGCGAGCCCGACCGCCTGCGCCGCGTGCGCGACGGTGGCCATCACGCGCGTCGAGGCGAACGCCACGTGCGACGCGCTGATGATCCGGCCAGCGAAAAAGAGGTTCGTGATATTGCGGCTGTAGAGGCAGCGATAAGGAATCTGGTAAACACCCTTCGCGTGCCACTGCGTGCAGCCCGGTTTTTCGGAGAACACGCCCGCCGCCGGATGCAGGTCGATCGCCCAGCCACCGTGGGCCACGGCGTCCGGGTGCGACCGCTGTTCGACGACGTCCTGCTGCCGCAGCAGGTAATCGCCTTCGAACCGCCGGCTCTCGCGCTTGCCGGGGATGTGACCGACCCACTCGAGCGTGAGATTTGCGGCTTCGGGAAACTGGCCCGAGTTTTTGATGTGATGCCAGACGCCGTAGACGACCTGCCAGAGTTCCCATTTGATCCGCTCGGTGTCGTGCACGGTGTCGAGCAGGCCACCGTGCTCGATCCACCAGAGCTTGCAGCCGTGTTCCTTGGCGTTGAACTGCCGCCAGCGCGGAATCTTGGTGATGTCGGTGAGCGCAAAACTTGGCGGCGTGAACGCCACCGGCCTGCCGGTGTCCTTGGAGTAGAAATAGAGCGAATGGCCGAGCAAATCGCCATTGCTGTGCTCCGGCGCGAATTTCTCGCCGAACTCCGCGCGCGACTCTGCCCCGACGCGAAACGCCGCGCCCGCCATGAAGCCGACGATGCCATCGCCCGAGGCGTCGCAGAAGAGCGGTGCGTGCAGATCGTAGCGGGTGGAATTCTGCGAACAAAATGCGCGGACGCCCTCGATCGTGTCGGCGTCGCGCTTCGTCAGCTCGTGCACGGCGGTGTTGAGGAGCAGCGTGATTCTCGGCTCGGCGAGGACCTTCTCGAGCAGCAGGGGGTCGACGAGCAGCGGGTTGCCCTCGGGATTGCGAAAAACATTTTCGACAAGAATCTCGTCGATGACGCCACCCTCGCGCGCCCAGCGGTTGTTGTTCCCCATGTGCGAGGTCGCGCCGAGGATCCAGAGGCGGACCTCGCTGGAGGCGTTGCCGCCGAGCACGGGGCGGTCCTGCACGAGGACGACTTTCAGGCCGGCGCGCGCCGCGGTGATCGCGCAGCACGTGCCGGCGAGACCGCCGCCGACGACGACGAGATCGGCGTCGTGGCGCACGGTGCGGAGTTCGCGGATGGGGGCGGGAGGAGCGACTTGCATCAAGGAAGGGCGCGCGCAGGGACGTCAGTGCGTCCGAAAGACGCGGGGGAGGAAAGCACGGGGTTGGTGAAGTCGTTCACAAGCATCCGGCGATCGATTGATTCACGACCCGGCGGCGGCCGCGCGCGGGCGGAGCTGCCAGAGCAACAGCCAGGCGAGCGGGTGCAGCAGCAACATGAAGTGAAAGGCCGGCGCGTAGGAGGCCTCGGTCACCAGCGCGCCCACCGCCTTGTTCATCATCAATCCCCCGAGCGAGCTGCCGGTCGCCACCACGCCGAACGCAAAACCGAGCGAAGGTTTCGGCACGAGATCGACGACGAGCGCGCTGAGGTTGATGAGCCAGGCGAGGTGCGCGAGCACCGCCACCATGCCTATCGCCAGCACGAGCCACAACGAACCCACGTGCGGGATCGCCGCGGCGAGGGGAACCAGAAATGCCGACCCGAGCATCACCCACAAGCGGCTCTGCGCCGGTGCCACGTCGCGCTTGATCAGCAGCCCGGACAACCATCCTCCGCCCAGCACCCCGATGTCCGCGGCGAGGTAGACCACCCACGTCACCGAGAGCTGCTGCTGATCGAGCCCACGGCCGTCGTAGAGATATTTTGCGAACCAGAACTGGAAAAAATACCACACCGGGTCCGTGAGCATGCGGCCGAAGATAAGCAGCCACACTTCGCGCCGCGCGAACAGCTGCCACCACCGGCCCCAGCCCGGGCCGCCGGCCGCCTCGGTCTCCGCCGGTTGCCCGGCCGCAATCAACGCGCGTTCCGCCTCGGTGATTCTCGGGTGTTCGCCGGGCCGGCGATACAGCCACCACCACGGCACGAGCCATAGCAGCCCGGCCACCCCGGTCGTCACAAACGCCGCCTGCCACCCGAAGCGCGACGCGATTGCCACGACGATAACCGGCGCGAGCGTCGCGCCCACCGTGGCGCCCAACGTATAGAGCCCGATCGCGAGCCCGCGCTCCTTCGCGGGAAACCACTCCGCGACCGCTTTCGGCGCCGCGGTCCAGTTGCCCGCCTCACCGAGCCCGAGCATGCCGCGAAAAAATCCCAGCGAACCGGCCGACCGCGCGAAGCCCGTGAGGATGTTCGCCACCGACCACCAGCCGACAAACAGCGCCAGACTCACCCGCACGCCGAGCTTGTCCACGATCTTACCCGACAACAATGAGGCGATCGTGTAGCACACGAGGAACCAGTTCAGCACCGCGGCGTAGTCCTCGTTGCTCAGCTTGAGGTCCTTTTGGATCGTGGGCGCGAGGATCGAGAGCGTCTGCCGGTCGATGTAGTTGAGCACGGACGCGCCGAAGATCAGCGCGATGATCATCCAGCGGAGATGGGGGAGCCGGGTCATGATCATCTCCGCAGCACCGCCGGGGCCGCCGTGGATTTCGCGCCGTCAGGCGCCGTGCCACTCAACGTGAACGAGAACTCCCGGGCGTCCCGCGGGAGCGGCACGGTGAACTCGAAGGGAAACGCCGCATCCGTGACGGTCTTGCTCGCGCCGCCCACCGCATAGGTCAGGGTCACCGCCTTGAATTTCTCGTCGTCGTCGCGGAGGTAGACGTAGGCCGTGGTCGCGACGGAGCCGAAGTTCAGGATCATCGCGCGCGCGCCGCCCCACGGAAGCTCGAGGTAGTCCTGCGACCATGCGTCTGCGGTCGTGGTCGCGACGAGTGCGTCTTGGAATCTCGGCGCCACCGTCAGCCCTTCGATTTCCACGGCGGTCAGGCCCATCGGGGGCACCGTGAGGGTGAGCCGTCCGTCGCGCATCGTGGTTTCGCCCACGCCGGACATCGACTTCACCCGATACGTCTGGCCGGCGACCGGCGGAATCACCTCCGGGTTCAAGGTGATCTCCGTCGTCACCGCCTCCGGCGACTGGTTGGCAAACGCCAGGTAGAGTCCGCGGCGCCCGCGCGCGGCGAGGTGGTTGAGTTCGACGGTTCCCGCCGTCTTCAGCAGCCGCCGCGGCAGCCACAGCACCGCATCGTCGCGCCCGAAGAATTTCCCCGGCCGGTCGCCGTAAAATTTGCTCTGCAGGTAGGCGTAGCCCTCGATGTAGCGCGACGGAAAGTCGATCGCGCCGCGCGAGCGGGCGAAGAAGTCGGTCACGAGGTAGTCGAGCACGAGCGACATGTGGGGCCAGATGTGGTTGTAGTGAAAGGAATTCACGCTGAGTTCCTTGAACGGCCGCAGCGGGTAGTCCGCCTGCTCGTAAATCGTCGTGCGGGCGGTGTTGATGTGGTAGCCGGGAAAATTCCGGTAGCGGCCGATGACCGCCGAGCGCGCGACGTCGTGCAGGAACGTGTCGCCGGTCAGCGCCGCGATCCGCAGCATCCAGGGGGCGTGATGCGCCATGAAGATCCCGCGATGGCCCGACATCGTGCCGGACGACTCCGGGGTGAGCCCGATCTCGGAGAGCCGCCACGCGGGGACGCGCTCCTCCGGGGCGTGCATCGGCGTGTGGCCCTTGCCTTGAAGATACCAGTAAACGGGGGCGTTGCCGCCGCGGTTCACCACGACGTCGGCCTCGGGCACCCGCGGCCCCATCCAGCAGAACATCGCGAAGCGTCGCGCGCCCTGCCGCGCCGCTTCGAGGTAACGGCGTTCCCCCGTCGCCTCGTAAAGTTGCAGGAGATTCTGCCACTTCGGCGCCCAGCCGACCCAGAAGAAGAGAGCCGGCGCGCTGAAGTCGGTCGCGGGCGTCTCCGCGTGTTCGCGCAAGAACCGATCCGCCCCCGCGCGCGCCGCGGCGAGATAGCGCGGCTCGCCGGTGGCGAGAGACATCTCGGTGAGGTTCGGCCAGCTGTTGCCCGCCACGGCGTCGTCGAGGTTGAGCACGCGCGTGCGCCCGAGTTCGCGTTCGGCGAACATCCGGAACACCGGCGACGCGCCGTGCGTGAGCCCGGCCAGCGCCGCCAGTTCGCTCACCGGCGCGCACGGCCCGAGCAGCGCGCGCGACGGGCTCTGGTTCTTCTGCGTCCGGTCGAGCGAGAACAGGAACTTCTCCCGCGAGAGCAGGAACTCGACGATCGGATACGCACGCTTCTGAAAAATCTCCGGGTCGTCGGCGACGAGCGCGAGGTTGAGCGGGTTGAGCGACGAGACGTTTTTCACCGCGCCGGGCACGTCCGTCGAATAGGAGCAGCCCTTCAATTCATCGATGAACCAGCTCCAGTGGCTCATCCCGTAGTCGATCATGTTGTCGAGCGCCTCATTGAGGGAGCAGAGCGCGTTGCGGCGGAAATCGCGAAACCCGCAGAGCCGTCGGGCGATTTGTTCGTAGGCCCCGGGGATGTCGGCGCGCGCCGCGAAGAGGCGCAGCTTGAACGAAAACGCCTCGCCCGCCGCGCGCTTCGACTCCGCGCCGCCGAGCACCGGGGCGAACACCATCGGCCGCGCGCGCCCGTCCTGCTCGCGCAATGCCACGGCGAAGCGGCTGTTCGCCAGCAGCGGCAACGGCTCGAAGGGGAACTCGTCCATGTCGGCCGCCACGCCGAGCGTGGTCCCGCCCCGGCGCACGAGGGTCGCGGGCACGGGACACTGAAACGCCGCCGTCACGAACGACGCCTGCGGAAAACGTTTTTCCGTCCAGATGAACGGCTGCCAGATCTCGTCCGCCTCGGCGTCCCGGCACGCCGGCGCGCCCACGTAGCCCACCGAAAAATATCCCGCCGTCTTCGGCTCCAGCGTGAAACTCAGGACCGGCTCCGCGTCGCCCGCCGGCAGGGTCACCGCCGCCCGCAGCCGGAAGTCGGCGTGCTCCGCGAACTCGAACCGGACCTCCGTGCCGGTCAGCGCCGCGCGCGTCGCGCTCACGCGCGTGGCCGGCGCCGCGGCGAAGACATCCGCGGTGCGCGCCTGCGTGTCGCCCTGGAGGATACGGTCGTCGAAGCCGTCGCCCGCCTGGCCGCCGCTGCGTTTGGCGTCGGTCCCGGCCGTTGCTGGTCGTGCGCCTGCGGCCTTCCACGTGAGAAGGTTGTATTGCACGCGCGGCACATTGCCCGGGCGCATCGCCGGTTCGGGATCGGTCGCCGTCACCAGGACCACGAAGTCGCCGCGAAACTCCCAGGCTCCCGCGTCCTTCGTCACCAACCGAACCGCGCCCGCGGCCGCCGGTTCGATCGCATAACGGTCGTTGGCGAGACTGGCCGCCCACACCGATCCCATCGTGCCGAGCAGCAGAGGGAGGAAACGAGGAAAGATCATCGGGGGTTGGCGTCGCGGCGCAAAAAGTGATCACACTTCTCCTCTTCCGCGAGACAACGCGTCGATTGCTCAATCGTTGACGGCAGGCGTCAACGATTGACCGTCCCGGCACTTTTCACCTTCCGGCCGCTGCGCTCCACTGGGACACCCCATGAAGTTTCCGCGCTTGCTACTGGCCGGTCTCGCTGCACTCGCGTGTGCGCCCCTCCTCCGCTCCGCCAGTGCTGCCTCCCGCTGGCTCCTTTGGTATGATCGTCCCGCCCAGTATTGGGAAGAGGCGCTCCCGGTCGGCAACGGTCGCATCGGCGCGATGGTCCACGGCGGCGTCCACCGCGACCACATCCAGCTCAACGAAGAAACGATCTGGTCCGGCGCGCCCACGCCCAAGGTCGCCGATCCCACGTTCCGCGAAAAACTCCGCCGCCAGACCGAACTGATCTTCGCCCGGAAACACCGCGAGGCGGACGACCTGAAACTCACCGACGCCGAAAAGCGCGCCCTCAACCTCGGCGAGCCGCAGCCGATCCCCGGCACCTCGACCGCCCGCCACGTTTACCAACCGCTTGGCGACCTCTTCCTCCATTTCGATCACGGCACGGCGCGCGAGGAAAACTACCGGCGCGAACTCAATCTCGACACCGCCGTCGCCACGACGCGCTACACGGCCGGGGGCGTGACTTTCTCGCGCGAGGTGTTCACCAGTTTTCCGGCCAACGCCCTCGTCGCCCGCGTCGCGGCCGACCGCGCCGGCGCGGTCTCGTTCACGGCCGTGCTCGACTACCGCCGCGACGTGAAGGACGACATGTATCGCTACGACGCCGAGCTCGGGGCGAAGATCGAGAGTGTCACCACGCCGCCGCGCCCGTCGTGGACGCATCTCGGCGGCAACCGCTTCGCATGGCGCGGTCGCGGCCACCCGGACGGCACGCGCTTCGACGCGCGGTTCGAAGTGCGCCTCGAGGGCGGCACGCTCACGCCCACCGCCGAGGGATTTCGCGTCAACGGCGCCACCGGCGCCGTCATCCTCATGACCGTCGGCACGGATTTCCGCGGCGCCGATCCGGCCGCGCGCGCCACGCGCGATCTCGCGGCGCTGGCCGGTCGCGACCACGCCGCGCTGCGCACCGCGCATATCGCCGATCACCAGGCGCTCTTCCGCCGCGTCGATTTCGATCTCGGGCGCACGCGCTCGGCGGACATGCCGACCAACCGCCGCATTTGGTCGCAGATGTGGGGCGCGCGGGACAACCGCGTCGATCAAACCAAGGACCGCGATCCGGATCTCATCGCGCTGCAGTTCCAGTATGGGCGCTACCTGATGATCGCCTCGTCGCGGCCGGGCACGCTGCCGCCAGCGTTGCAGGGATTGTGGAACGACAGCCTGCTCCCCGTGTGGTTCGGCCAGCACACGAGCGACATCAACGTCGAGATGAACTACTGGCCCGTCGAGACCACCAATCTCGCCGAGTGCCACACCGCGCTGCTCGATCTCATCGCGTCGTTCGCGCCCGCCGGCCGTGACTCCGCGCGCATCGCCTATGGGGCGCGCGGTCTCGTGTTGCACGCGATGACCAACTGGGGGCCGAAAAACTCCGAGGGCGGCTGGCCGGATTTCGCACCGTGGCTCGCGCGGCATTTCTGGGAACACTACCAGTTCAGCGGCGACCGCACCTTCCTCGCGCAGCACGCCTACCCGTTCATGAAGGAGTGCGCGCTCTTCTACCTGGACACGCTCGTGCGGGACCCGCGCACCGGGAAACTCCTCACAGCCCCGAGCTATTCGCCGGAAAACCGCTTCGTCGCGCCCGGCGACGGCAAGCCCGCCCACCTCGACGTCGGCAACACCATGGGCATGGCGATCTGCCGCGACGTTTTTCGCAACTGCCTCCGCGCCGCCGAGGTGCTCGGCACCGACACGGCGTTTCGCGACGAGCTCAAAGTCAAACTCGCCGCGCTCGCCCCCTATCCGATCGGTGTGGATGGCCGGCTGCTCGAGTGGCGCAACGATTACGACGAGACCGAGCCCGGCCACCGCCACAACTCGCACCTCTACCCGCTCTACCCCGGCGACGAGATCACGCCGCGCGCCACGCCGGCTCTCGCCGCCGCCGCGAAGAAGGCGCTGCTCCGCCGGCTCGACCACAACGGCGGCTGGACCGGCTGGAGCCGCGGCTGGGCGCTCAATCTCGCCGCGCGGCTCGGCGACGGCGCGCTCGCGCACGAGCAGCTCCGCCTGCAACTCGAGCGCACCACGTTCTCCAACCTGATGGACGCCCACCCGCGCCTCGGCGGCACCACGATGTGTTTCCAGATCGACGGCAACTTCGCCACCACGGCCGGGATCGCCGAGATGCTGCTGCAGAGCCACACCCCTTCGACAGGCTCAGGGCAGGCTTACGAAATCGATCTTCTGCCCGCGCTGCCACCGGCGTGGAAGCAAGGCTCCGTCTCCGGCCTGCGCGCGCGCGGCGGCTTCACCGTCGGCCTCAAATGGCAGGGTGGCGCGCTCGCGGCCGCCACGGTGCAGGCGCAGCACCATGGTCCGTGCACCGTGCGCGCCCGCACCGCGTTTCAGATCGGCGCCGAACGCAGCCGCGCCGATGGCAAGGATCACGTGCTCACCTTTACGGCGATGGCCGGGCAAAGCTATGCCGTCGCGGCCACGCGCTGAAGCATGAACGCACAACCCGAGGTCGCCGGCCGGGCGCTCACCCTCTGGGTTGGCGCGTTCCTTTTGCCCGGCCCTGGCTGCGTCGGCGAAGACTTGGTTTGTCGCCGACTCATCCGGCTCCGACGACGCGCGCCGGACGCCAAGCTGGCAGCAGGTCAGAACCGGCCTCGCACCCCCAGCATGATGTAGGAGGGCGTCACATAGCGTTGCGTGTTTTGGGCGTATTTCGGCGTGTCCGGCGCCCGGCGATAAACGAACAGATCCTCGGCAAAGACATTGTTCCAATTCAGGTAAAGGGAGGCCCGCTTCGTCAGGGCATACTCGGCACTTACGCTGTATTGCGTGGCTGCGGCCTGATACTCGTAGGTCCGGGGCGGAATGAATCCTTCGGCCGATGTGCCGGGGATCACCAGGATATACGAGCGTCTGGTCTCAGCCTGATAGGAACCGGTCAGCCGGAGTGAGAAACGGGGCCGGATGTAGTTCAGCCCGAACGAGAGCACATCCGGCGTGAAACCGACGAAATCCTCCTCGTTCGCCCCGCGCACCTGAAGGTGCGTGTAGTTCACCCACACCTGCGTGAGTTTCAGCCAGGACGGCACAAAAAAAAGATCCTGCCGGTAACTCAGCTCCATGCCGGCGAGCCTCGCGGCGCCGACGTTCTCCCAACGCTTCAGGACGTAATTGTCATTCAACATGAATTCGATGTCGTTGTCGTCGATGTCGTAGCTCTGCAGCAGGGTCTTCGTCGCCGGCGTGCCGCGTTGCGCGAAGAAGTTCGTCACGTTTTTCCGGTAAACCCCGATCGAGCCGAAGCCGCCCTTGAGGTGGTAGGAGTCGAGTGAGAGGTGGAAACTGTCCGCCGTCCACGGCTCCAGGCCCGGATTCCCCACCACGATAGTGCGGGCGCTGGTCGGATTCGTGTCGGTCGGGACCGGCAGCGTCAGGCCGGCGACCACGTAGCGCACGTCGGGGCGCCCCAGCGTGCGCGCGTAGGCGGCGCGGGCCACCAGATTGTCGCTGAACGCGTAGTTGAAATTGACGCTCGGATAGAAGCCGTCGTAGTCGCGCGACTCGTGACTGCCGCGCTCCTTGAACTGGAGCCTGTTCAGCTCCGTGGCGTCCGTGGTGATGCGGATGAACGCGCCCGCGCTGTCCCGCAGCAGGTTTCCATTGCTGTCCCGCCGGTAGATGGCGAAGGAATCCTTCAGCAGGCTCCAGCCGTCGAGGGCCGTCTTTTCATAGCGCAGCCCGCCGGTGAGGTTGGCCCGGTTGCGCAGCAGCTTCAGATCGAACCGCAGATAGGCGGCCGAGATGTCCTCGATCATCCGCTTGGAGTTGGTCACCGCGTTTTGCACCGCGCTCGCGTTCAGCGAGAACCAGTCCGGATGATCGACGAAGAGCTTGTGGGTCTTCACCGGGCTGATCCAGCGGACGGGGTTTCCATTCATCGTCACCCCGATGGCCTCATCGATCAGGTCATACGCCGAGACGGCGGTCACCCGATTTTGACCAGAAAAGGTGTAGGCCCGGTTGGGGCGAATGTCGTCCTTGTCCACGCGGTTGAAGGAAACGCCGGTCTTGAGGGAGAAAGCGCCGCCGAACGCACGGGCCACATCGACGCGCCCGGAGGCCAGATCGGTCCGATACACCGCGTATTCCTCGGTGGTGTTCACCAGCGTGTAGTTGTCGCCGTCAAACCAGTTGATGCCCCGGCCGCTCGCGTCCCTGAGCGTCAGGGTGCGCGGCAAAATGCTGTCTCCCGCGTTGATGCCGTCGCCGCGCATGTTGAGGTTGACGATCCGCGCAAAGGTGCCGGCGAAGTAGCCCTTCCCGAGGCTGCTGCGTTCCCGCACCGCCCGCGAATAGGAGCCCTGTCCGTCGATGCGCCAGTCGCCGCCGCGATGCCGATACTGCACGCTCATCTGGTCGTTGGTGGTCGTGTATTCGTAGTTCAGCGGATTGTTGCTCCCCATTTCGATCGTGCCGGTGTTGCCACGGGATTGGGAATACGTCGCGTCGCCGATGGCATCATAGGAGGCATTGATCCTCTCGG
>JACQWL010000558.1 GCA_016209255.1 Verrucomicrobiota bacterium | reverse complement strand
CGCCAAGCTCGCAGGCGGGGTCGCCGTCATCAACGTCGGTGCCTCGACCGAGGTTGAGATGAAAGAGAAGAAGGCCCGCGTCGAGGACGCCCTTCACGCCACGCGCGCCGCAGTCGAGGAAGGCATCGTCGCCGGCGGCGGCGTCGCGCTCCTCCGCACGCTCAAGGTGATCGATGCCCTCAAGCTCGAGGGCGACGAGGCCATTGGCGCGCAGATCGTCCGTCGCGCAATCGAGTCGCCGATCCGCATGCTTTGCGCCAATGCTGGCGTCGAGGGTGCCGTGATCGCCGGCCAAGTGCTCGAAGGCAAGGGCAACTTCGGCTACAACGTGGCCACCGGCGAATACCAGGACCTGGTGAAGGCCGGCGTGGTCGATCCGGCCAAGGTCACCCGCACCGCGCTGCAGAACGCAGCCTCCGTTGCCGGCCTGCTGCTGACGACCGAGTGCATGATCACCGAAATCCCGGAGAAGAAGGAACCGGCCGGCGGCGGCCATCCTCCCGGCGGCGGCGGCATGGACTACTAAGCTCCGCGCGGAAAGAAACTCCGCTCGTTTTGAAAAGCGCGCCGCGAAAGCGGCGCGCTTTTTTCTTTTGCACCGCGCGCGCTTCTTTCGCTCGAATCAACAAATAGCGCCGCCGTGAATGAAAGTTCCCAAGATTACGTGCGTGGTTGAGTAATCATGGAAGTCATCTTTCTCGGCACCGGCACGTCGCAGGGCGCGCTTGCCTGAGTCGCTCGGGGCGCTAGCGTCGCGCCCATGGGCAAAGTCCACCGCGGCAGCTACATCATTTTTTGGTGGAAAGGCGACCATGAGCCGCGGCACGTTCACGTGCGCACCGCGAACGGCAAGAAGATCGGTCGTGTCGACGTCGCGACGCTGCGCGGACTCGAGGGCTGGACACCGGAGCGAAAGCTCGTAGAGATGACTGAACAATTGAAACACGAAGGCCGCCTGTGAAAACCAACCAGAATCTCAAGAAACCATTTGGCACCGCGCAGATGGTGGACATTGCGCACGTGCGCTACCTCGCGTGGGAGGATGCCTTCGACGTCGAGTTCGAAGATGGGCTTTCCTTTCTTGAACCGCACGCGACCATCCGGAAAGCCAACCGCATCTCGGGCCGGGCGATACCGGTCGAGGTCATGCTCGACACCGAGACGCACGGCGGCTTCGAGGTGCGCTACGACACCGGCGAAGTTGCCGAAGTGTCGTGGGCCTTTATCCGGGAGTTGCCGCCCAAGCGAAACGGCCGGAAAGACTGAAACGTTTCACTGGTGACTTGGAAGCTGCTCGCGAGCGTCGTTGTGATTCCGCGTCCGCATCCGAACGTCACCCGCGAGATGGTCTGAGCAGCGCGGGCCGCGGCCGGCACGGCACGATTGGCCGGACGGTTGACCGGCCAACGGCCGGGCCGCAGGCTTTCCTCATGGAGGTCATATTTCTCGGCACGGGCACATCGCAAGGCGTGCCGATGATCGCGTGCAATTGCGCGGTGTGCGCGTCGGCGGATCCCCGCAACCGGCGCTCGCGGCCGTCCATCCACGTGGTGATGGATGGCCTGCATGTGCAGGTGGATGCGGCGCCGGAGTTTCGGCTGCAGTGCCTGCGGGAGCGGATCGAATGGCTCGATGTTTTCATCCTGACGCACGGGCATGCCGACCACATCGCAGGCATGGATGATCTCCGCCGGTTTTGCGATTTGCACGGCGGGCAGGCGCTGACGGTCTATACGACCGACGAGGGCATGGCGCGCGTACTGGCGATGTTTCCCTATGCGATCGCCGAACGGCCGGTGGCGAAAGGCTACGCGGCTTTCAAGCTCGTCGATCTGCCGCCGGTACTCGACTTGCCGCAGGGAACCATCCGCTCAACGCTGCTGCCCCACGGCGGGCTCAACACGCTTGGGCTCATCTTCCACGAACGCAGCAGCGGCAGGAAATTCGTTTACTACACGGACTGCAAACGGGTCCCGCGCGAAGCCGTCGAGCTCGCACGCGGTGCGGATGCGGTCGTGCTCGACGGTCTGCGGCCACTGCCGCATCCGTCCCACATGTCGATCGAGGAGGCGCTCGCGGTGGCGCGCGAAATCGGCGCACCGGCGACCTGGCTCACGCATCTCACCCACCTGAACGATCACGCAGAGCTGGCGGCCGCGCTGCCGCCGGGTGTGGCGCCGGCGTATGACGGACTGCGGTTGAAGCTGTAGCGTCCGGGCCGCGGGCCTCAGTTAGCATTACTCGGTTAGGTCCGCCACTGGAAATTCGTCGTCTTTCAGAGGGGAATGTCATTTAATGGATGACAATCAGAATTAGCCGTTTTTGCGAGGGAACATCACAGAGTAATGTTAGAAGGGCCAGATGCGGGGGATGATCAGCATCGCCACGACGAAACAGAGCACGTTGAGCGGGATCCCTATTTTCAGGAAGTCGCCGAACTTGTAGCCGCCGATGCCGTAGACGTAGGTGTTGGTCTGGTAGCCGATGGGCGTCGCGAAAGCCGCGCTGGCGGCGACCGTGGCCGCGATGACGAAGGGACGCGAGTCGAGGCCGGCCTCCGCCGCGATGCCCAGGCAGATTGGAACCATGAGTGCAGCCACGGCGTTGTTCGAGAGCACCTCCGTCAGCACCATCGTGACAAGATAAATGCACGCCAGCATGACGAGCGGCTTGTGCGGCCCGCCGGCCACGTGGTCGACCCCGGCGACCACATTGTGCGCCAGCCAGGCGGCGGCGCCGGTCTCCTGCATGGCCAGGCCGAGCGCAAGCATGCCGAAGATGACGAAGAGCAGGTTCCACTCGATCGACTCGTAGGCCTCCTTGGGCTTGATGCAGCCGGTGAGGCAGAGGAACACCGCCCCGGCGATGGCGCCAAGTTGAATCGGCATCACACCCAGTGTCTCCGCCAGCACGACGCCGGCGATGGTGGCGAGCACGAGCGGAATGCGCCCGTGCAACGAAAAAGAGGGCAGCGGGGGCCGGTCGAAGAGAATGAGATCGTTGCCGCGCCGCAGGCCGTTGACGGCCTGCTCGGTGCCCATCATCAGCAGAATGTCACCCATCTGGAGCGGGAGCGTTTCCAGTTTTTCCCGGACGTTCTGGCCGCCGCGGTGGATCGCGAGCACGACGACGCGGAAGCGCTGCCGGAAGTTGAGTTCGTTGACACTGCGGCCGATGATCTCGGAATTAGGGGCGACGGCGCCCTCGAACACCACCGCCTCGTGGGCGGCGATCTGCTCCAGGCCGGCCTCGGCGGTAAAATCGAAGCCCGGCGTGGCGCGGGCGCGGGCAATCCCGGACGGGCGGCACGCAATCACGAGCCGGTCGCCTTCGCGCAACGGCGTGGAGGCCGGGTCAATGTCGATGCCGACACCGTCCCGCACGACCTCGATGACCCGAAAGCCGCGGGCCGTGACGAGACCCCCGCTGCGCAGGCTCTTGCTGATGAGGGGTGAGCCGGGCGGGACGAACGCCTCGGTCAGATATTCCCGGCGCTCCTCGTCCGTGAGAATAGAGGTCAGCATCTGCCGGCTGGGCAACAGCCGGCGGCCCGCAAGTGCGAGGTAAAGCCCGCCGACCAGCGTCGCCGGCACGCCCACCCAGGCAAGCTCGAACATCCCCAGGCCCGGCACGCCGCGGTCGACAAGAATGCCATTGACCACGAGATTGGTGCTGGTCCCGATCAGGGTTGAGATCCCGCCAAGCACGGCGGCGTAAGACACCGGAATGAGAAATTTCGACGCGGGCAGGTCCATGCGGCGCGCGAGATTCAGGACGACGGGCACGAACACGACGACGACCGGCGTGTTGTTGATCCAGGCCGAGACGAAGGCGACGACTGCGACCAGGAGGAAGAGCACAGCCGGGTAGGGCAGCACGGCGGTCTTTTCGATCACCGTGGACAGGTAATCGAGGGCGCCGCAGCGAACGAGCGCGGCGCTGAGCACGAACATCGCGGCGACGGTGATGGGCGCGGGATTGGCGAAGACAGCGAAGACCTCCCGCAACGGCACCAGCCCGGTCGCCCCGATGAGGACGAAGAGCGTGAGCGCGATGAGGTCGGGCGGGATCTTTTCCCGCATGAAGCTCACGATCGCTGCGACCAGCAGCACAAAGACGAGGGCGATTTGCCAGGTCATGCGCCCTATCGTGTCGGCGACACCGGGCGAAGCCGATAGGAAACCGGGTCCCTGTGTGTCTTACGGATGGCGCTCGGCGGCAGTTTATGCCACGGTCTGGAGCGGCGTTCGGCCGCCTTTGCTGCTCAGCTGCGCGCCTCCAATCATCGTCCCCATCATGCCCAAAATATACAACGACATCACCGAAACCATTGGCAACACCCCGCTCGTGCGGCTCAACCGTACCGCGGCCGTGCACAACGCGCAGGCGGAAATCCTGCTCAAACTCGAATTCTTCAATCCGCTTTCGAGCGTCAAGGACCGGATCGGTTTTTCGATGATCGACGACGGCTTGAAGTCCGGAAAAATCACCAAGGACACCGTCCTAATCGAGCCAACCAGCGGCAACACCGGCATCTCGCTCGCTTTCGTCGCGGCGGCAAAGGGCATCAAACTCATCCTCACGATGCCCGAGACAATGACGATGGAACGCCGCAAGATGCTCAAGATCCTCGGTGCCCGGCTCGTGTTGACCGAGGGCCCGAAAGGCATGAAGGGTGCAATCGCGAAAGCCGAGGAACTCGCCGCCAAGATCCCGAATGCCCTCATTCTCCAGCAATTCTCCAATCCCTCGAATCCTGCCATCCACCGCAAGACCACTGCGGAGGAGATCTGGCGCGATACCGGCGGCAAGGTCGACATCGTCGTGGCCGGCATCGGCACCGGCGGCACGATCACCGGCGTCGGTGAAGTCCTCAAGGCGCGCAAACCCTCGGTGAAAATGGTCGCGGTCGAGCCCGACGCCTCGCCCGTGCTCTCCGGCGGTCAGCCCGGGCCGCACAAGCTGCAGGGCATCGGCGCCGGCTTTGTGCCCGCGGTGCTCAATACCAAGATCTACGACGAGGTCATTCGCGTGAAAGAGGCCGACTCGGGCCCGGTGAGCAAACAAATCAACCACCTCGACGGCATTCCCGTGGGTATCTCGTCCGGCGCGATCGCCTGGGCCGCGCTGCAGCTCGCCCAGCGTCCCGAGAACAAGGGCAAGCAGATTGTCGCGATCATGCCGTCGGCGAATGAGCGTTATCTCTCTTCGTGGCTTTTCGCCGATATCGGCGTCGAAAGCGACTCGATCGACGATTTGATCGGTGCGGCGCCCGCGGCGTCGACTTGACGCTGCCCGGTCGAGCCGGGCCTATGACCCGCCGGGCGCGTCCTTGCCCCGTGGCCCTTGCCGGGCGGGCTCCAAACCCGCCCTATTTTTTTTCCTCGTACCAGCGGAAGAACGCCACCCCGAAAGCAGTCAGCGCCACGCCCATCCCCATCAGCTTCATCGTGACGCCCGCGAGGAGCTGGTCTTGCGCGGCGGAGAAGTTCGCGATCACGCGCGGCGCGTATTCGTAAGTGGGGTAGAGGATTTCCCCGGAAAACGTGATGTAGGCAAACACCGGTGTCATGGCGATCAGCACCCCGACGAGGTAAAGCATCTGACCGCCGTAACTAATCGGCGGCAGCGTGCGCGACGGGCTGAGCATCGGCCACCAGTAGAGCAAGGCGGCGCCGAAAAACGTCAGATGCTCGCAGACATGAACGAACTTGTCGCGCAACGCCCAGTCGTAGAGCCACGGGGCATGCCACACGCTGATGACAAGTGTGTAGACTATGGCGCACGCGATCGGGTGGGTAAGGAGCCGCAGCGGCCGCAGCGCCGGCCGCGGGAGCAGGGGATCGATCATCCAGGGTGGCAGCCCGAGCAGGAACAGGATGGCCGCCGGATAAACGAGCAGCTGGTGCTGCAGCATGTGGGCGCTGAAGAGGAAACGCTCGCCGATCTGGTCCAGCGGCGAACCCACCGCGAGGTAGAAGATGAACAACGCGGCGTAGAATTTTGCCGCGCGTGACCGGGGGAAAGATACGCCCACCGCGGCCTCCGCCGAGGCTCCGGCGCGCTGGACCAGTTGCGTCCGCAGGGGCCCGGCCAGCACAGCCCAAAGCCAGCCGAGCAGCACCAGTCCTCCGATGAGCCACGGTTCGTTGTGCCAGTGACGCCAGTCGATCATGGCAGATTGTCAGCGATCATGGTTGGGCGTGAGTCTTGCTGACGCCGCGGCGCGTGCAAGTCTGCCCGCGACCGGCGGCGGCAACGGCCGGCGGCGTTTTGAACTCACGTTCCTGCCATGCCGTGGAATTGAGTCCGTTCCAAGGCGGACGCCTCCCCATCAGGTGGGCAGCGGCAGACTCGCCCCGACGGAGAACATCTGCAGCAGCGCCCACATTGTCCCGCCCGCGAGGACGAGCCCGATAAAAAACAGAATCGTGCAGAACGGCTTGTCCCACCGCAGGTGCATGAAGAAGAAAATGACGAACATGAACTTCACCGCCGAAAGGACGACCAGCGTCGTGACGATGATCCACTTGGCCAGAGGAATGTAGACGCAGACGATTTCGACCCCCGTGATGACCGCGAGGAGCATCGCGATCTCGATGTAAATCTGAAATTTGCTGACGTCGTGCCCGTGATCGGCGTGGGCAGGAACGGCGGAGGTGGGTGCGCTCATGATGGAATCAGATGTATTCGAGCAGGTAAACGGCGGTGAAAATGACAATCCACACGATGTCGACGAAGTGCCAGTAGAGGCCCATGCTCTCGACATCGATCGCGTGAACTTCGGTGAAGTCGACCGGGCCGCGCGGCCGGGCGAACCACACCAGCGCGCCGTAGGCCACGAGCCCTCCGGCGATCGCGAGGAACTCGCCTTGGAAAAAGTGGCCCAGCGCGGCCCCGGCGGTCGCCTCGGTCTGCAACGCGTGCACGAGGCCGAGCGTGACCTTCAGCGACAGCAACAGCGCGACGAGGAGGGCGACCACATGCAGGAGATTGTGCGACAGCCACGAACGCTGCCAGGGATTGCCCGCGGCCGGCTTGAACGAGCGCACATACATCAGGCTCAACCACAACACGCCGATGGCGACGTGCGT
>JACQWL010000569.1 GCA_016209255.1 Verrucomicrobiota bacterium | reverse complement strand
CTGGATTCCCCGGAGCCCTTCGCGATGCAGGTCTATAAGAATCAGGACTCGTTCTATGGCTTCAAGAATGTGCCGTGGATTTCCGTCAACCGCGCCTTTGTGGCGAATCAGAACAACCCGAGACTGTTCACCCAGACGCCCGCGCAGGTCGTGGCGGAGGAGAACTACCGGCGAACCAACTCCGAGTATATCGAAGAAACGGTGTCCGCGCTCTACCTGCAGGCGGAGGCCCGGCTCCTCAACAACCGGCTCAGCGTCCTGACCGGGGTGCGGTTTGAAAAGACCACCGACATCGGGGAAGGCTCGCTGTTCGATGCCAACGCCGTCTTCGCCCGCGACCCGGACGGGACCTTCGCCCGCAATGCGGCGGGTGTGCGCCTTCGCAAGCCGGAGGCCGGCCTGGCAGGTTCGATGCAGGAGTTGGAACTGACCCGCAAGGAACGCGCGTTCACGAACGAGCGTTCGTATCATGGTTATTATCCGAGTCTGCACCTCACGTATAACATCAAGGAGAACTTCCAGGCGCGCCTGGCCTATGCCAAGACGTACGGGCGGCCCAACTTCACCGACATCATCCCCAATGCCACCTTCAGCGAGCGCGACCTGACCGACGACGAGTTCAATAATCCCGATATCGTACGTGGCACGGTGACGATCCGGAACACGGCCCTGAAGCCTTGGTCGGCGGACAACTATGACCTGTCGCTCGAATATTATACCCAGAGTGGCGGTGTTCTTAGTGGCGGCCTTTTCCTCAAGGACATCAAGGACTTCTTTGGTAGCAGGGTCGTCCTCGCCAAGCTGGAGGACCTGGAGGCAGTCGGACTGGATCCCAGGTATGTGAACTGGAACTTGTCCACGAAGTTCAACGCCGGCAGCGCGCGGGTGAAGGGGGCGGAGTTCAACGTCCGGCAGTCGCTCCGGAATCTGGGTTCGTGGGGCACGTATTTCACCGTGTTTGCCAATGCGACCAAGCTCCAGCTCGAGGGACAGAGTCAGGCTGATTTCACGAGCTTCATGCCCAAGACGGCCAATTGGGGGGTTTCGTTCAACCGGAAGCAGATTACGCTGGCGGCAAAATGGAACTACCGGGGCCTGGACAAGCGTGGGGCGCAGCCGGCGTATGGACCTGACGCGTTTCAATATTACGCGGCCCGCACCCAACTGGACCTGAACGGGGCGTATCAGATCAACAAGAAGTTGTCCGTGAACGTGAGCGTCAGCAACGCCCTGAATGTTCCGCAGACCCTGTTGCGCTACGGGTCGCAGACTCCGGCCTATGCCCGGCAGAACCGCGAGTCGGAGTTCGGCATTGCGATGGCCGTGGGACTCAAGGGGAGTTTCTAGGGTTGAGGCTTGCGGTTGACCGCCGCGGGGCGCACGATCTTCCATTCCATCAGGAGCATTTACCTTATGAAGCGCCGCGAATTCATCCGATCATCCGTTGCCGTGGCGGCGCTCGCGCCACATGTCCTCAGTGGGGCGGAGAAGCCCTCTGCCGCCACTCCATCGCCCCGGGCCAAGAAACCCCGGGAACACAAGAAGGGTTTCATGAATGGCTCCTTCCGGTCCGACCCCAAGAACAAGCAGAGCGTCCGCGAGCGGTTTCAGCTTTTGCGTGACGCGGGATTCGCGGGCATCGAGATACCGGGCGGACTGGACCAGAAGGAAATCCTCGCTGCGCAGGACGCCACCGGTCTGCAGATGGCAAGTGTCACCATCTCGACGCACTGGACGCGGCCGTTGTCCGACCCGAACCCCAGCGTGCGCCAGACCGGGCTCGAGGGGCTGATGCAGGGGCTGCGCGATGCGAAGGCCTACGGGGCGACCTCGGTCCTGTTGGTGCCAGCGGTCGTGACCAAGCAGGTTTCCTATGCGGACGCTTATGCGCGCTCCGTCGCCGAAATCACGAAGGCGGTGCCGCTGGCGGAGTCGCTGGGCGTGGCGATTGCGATCGAGAATGTCTGGAACCATTTTTTGCTCAGCCCGCTCGAGGCGGTGGCGTATGTCGACGCGTTCAAGTCGCCGATGGTCCGCTGGCATTTCGACGTCGGCAATGTCGTCGACACCGGCTGGCCGGAACAATGGGCGCGCACCCTCGGCCGCCGGATCGCCAAGGTGCACGTGAAGGAATACAGCCGGAAACTGCGCGACGAAAAAGGCCCGCGGGCCGGGTTTCAGGTCGACCTGTTTGACGGCGACAGCGACTGGCCGGCCGTGATGGCGGCGTTCGATGACGTCGGGTATTCCGGCTGGCTGATCACGGAGCAATACCGGCCGCCGGGTCGCACGGATGCCGAATGGTTTGCGCACCTCTCGGCGAAACTGGACAAGATTATCGCCTGCTAGGAGTTTGCCGGATTTGGCATGCGAGTCTGGATTAACACGAACATTTCGCCGCAATGCAAACGCCCCGTCAGGCAAACTCCCTGATTCGCCGCAATGCGGCGAAGAATCGACGGCGCAAGCCGTTGTCGGTCGTTCTGTAGCCGCCCTGCTTCACACCTCATTCATCCCCTTCTATGAAATCCGATCCTGCCATGAACACTCCACAAAACTCCACCGCCCCGTCGTCGATGCCGCGACGGGACTTCCTGAAAACTTCCGCCGGCCTGGCGCTCGGCGCGGCCCTCGGCACGGCGCGGCCGCTCACCGCCGGGGAAAGAAAACGCTCCATCGGCGCCAATGATCGCATCCGCATCGCCCAGATCGGTTGCGGCAGCCGTGGGCGCGGCGCGCACTTGGAAAATGGCATCCTCCCGCATCTCGCGGCCACAAACTTCGAAGTCGTGGCGATCGCCGATCCGTGGCGCAAGGCGCACGAGGACACCAACGCCTCGATCAAGAAGGCGTTCGGCCGCGAGGCGAAGGCCTTCGTCTCCTACCGCGATTTGCTCGCGATGGACGGCATCGATGCCGTGATGATTGCCTCGCCCGACCACCAGCACACCACGCACCTCGAGGCCGCCGCCAAGGCCGGCAAACACATTTACGTCGAAAAACCCCTCGCGACCGAGTTCGACAAGCTGCTCCGGGCCTACGATGCCGCGAAGGCCGCCCAGGCGGCGGGCAGCATCATCCAGGTCGGCACCCAGTTGCGCAGCTTTCCCGGAATTGTCGGCGCACGCGAAGTCATGAAGAGCGGCGTGTTGGGCAAGGTCTCGCGCATCGAGGAAGGCCGCAACGGCGAGAAGCCCTACTGGTATCAGTACCTCGATCGCGGAGTGAAGGAGGCCGATGTCGACTGGAAGGAGTTTCTCGGCGACCGGAAGATGCGTCCGTTCGACGCCGAACAGTATGCCGCCTGGTATGGGCACTACGATTTCTGCCAGGGCCCGGTGCCCCAGTGGGGCGCGCACTTCCTCGATACCGCGCACTTCATCATGGACTGCGGCATCCCGACGTCCTGCGTCTGCATCGGCGGCACGTTCACGTGGAACGACGAGCACAAGTTCACGACGCCGGACTGCGTGCAGGCGACGTGGATCTATCCCGAGGGTTTCATGCTCACGAGTTCGAACAATTTCGGCAACAGCTCGGGCAACGTGCGGAAATTCTTTGGCACGAAGGGCACGCTCGCCATCGACAACTGGAACGCGCCCACCTACAGCGCCGAGGGCGGCCCGAAGCGCGACGGCAAGATTCGCGGCAAGCAGGACGTGACGCCGATCGCGCGCCCCGACCATTTCCTCAACTGGCTCCAGTGCATGCGCACCGGCGAGACGCCGCACGCCTCGATCGACGCCGGCTACCAGCACGCCGTCGCGGTCTTGATGGCGGTGATCTCCTACGACACCGGCCGCAAGACCGTTTACGATCCCAAGAAGCGCGCCATCCGCACGGTGTAGGCCGGGCAGCCCCCGGGGCGGATCAACGATGTTTCACGCCGAAGGCCGCCCCAGGTCTTCGAACCCGCCGACTGCGAACCGTGACCCAGGCGATCTTCGAGTGGCGTGACCGCTGATCGAAGAAGCAGCGCGGCGTAGGTCAGGTCTGTGACCTGACCATGTCTTGGAGCGGGTGGCATCTGAGGTGGGTCAGGTCGGAGACCTGACCTACTCAGCCGTATCCATGCCGTAGAACCCCGTTTACCTGTTGAACGTCCAAACTAATTGGTGAGTGTAGGGG
>JACQWL010000562.1 GCA_016209255.1 Verrucomicrobiota bacterium | reverse complement strand
GGGTAAACCGCGGCGGCTTGCCCGCCTCCGGAGGGTTTTGCTTTTAACCCGCATGTACTCGCAGAAAACGCAGAAACACCGCCACGTCCATCGTCGGCCAAGCGTGAAAACTAACCAGAGTGTGAAAAATGCGGGTTAGCGGCATTGACAACGTTGCCACCGTCGGAAGCCGGGCCGAGCCCGGTCGCGCGCTCGCGTGCGCCGCGCTGGTTTGTCTGGCTGGGGTTGGTTGCTCTGGCCGGCTACGGCGTGTTGCTGGCGACGAACATGAGCGCGGTGGCGGGTGGGTCCGATTCATCCGGATATCTGAACAGCGCGCGGTTGTTTGCGGCGGGGAAAATTCGAACCGAGCTGCGCGTGCCGCCCGAGTTCGCCGGCCTCGAACTGGTTCGGCGGCATTTCTCGCCAGCCGGTTTCAACCGCTTTCCGGTTCATCACGCCCTGGCACCCTCATATCCATGGGGGTTTCCGTTGCACCTCGCGTTGGGCGGCCGGCTGCTCGGCTGGCAGGTCGGACCGTTCCTCGTGCAACTGCTCGCCGCGATGGCGGCAGTCTGGCTGTGTTATTGGACCGCGCGCGAGCTCGGCCTTGATTTCGCCCTGGCCGGCGCGGGCGCCGCGATGCTCGCGGCATTTCCGGTATTTATCTTCACGTCGATTCAAACCTTGAGCGACACGCTGGCGACGACATGGAGCCTCGCCGCGCTGTTCTGCGCGCTGCGGGGTCGCGGGTCGCATGGCTGGGCGGCGGCGTGCGGCGCGTCGCTGGCAATCGCCGTTCTCGTGCGCCCCACGAATCTGCTGATCGCGCCGGCATTGATCGTGCTGCTGGGATTCGACCTGCGGCGGCTCGGGTGGTTTGTCCTCGGTGGCGTTCCTGGCACTCTCAGGCTCGGGCTTTACAATCATCACCTTTACGGCGGCGCGCTGCGCTCGGGCTACGGCGACATCTTGACCGCGTTCGCGCTCGAGTTTTTCCGACCGACGGCGGTGCATTTCACCAAATGGCTCGCTCTCTTTCTTCCGGCGGTGGCGCTCGCATTGCCGTTGGCGGCGCTCACGCACCGCGACACCCGCCACCGCGAGAGGACTCGATCCGGCGCCGCTGCCCGGGTGTCTGGACGCGGATCGCATCCGCCGGCAATATTGGAATCTGGCGACTGGATTGACGGGCGGTTATTACCCCGTCGCAGTAAGTCTTCGCCGAGTTTCGAGGATGCAGCCGATTCAGGCACCCCGGGCGTATCGCTTTGGAACACGATGGCGGCGAACGACGCCGAACGGGGTCAGCGGACGGAACAAGCGCGGGCAGGACTGTCCGGCTTTCGCGCGACGGCAAACACCGAAGTCCCCCACGCCCAACGCCCGCCTGCCCACAGCCAGGCGTGCTCGAAGGCCATGAGCCCGCCGAACGCCGCGTCGACGATGCGCGGATACGCCTTTACATCGCTGGTGTCGCTGCTCGTGCGGAAGAGTTTCCGCTTCGCCCACACGACCGGGAACGGCAGCGCATTCCAATGCGTGGTCCAGCACCCGGCAAACTTGGCGCCCCGCAACAACCCATCGACCTCGCGACGCGTGTAGCGGTGCTTGGTCTGGCACGAGTCGTCGTGATACGACCACATCCACATGTAGGCGGGCACGTTGATTACCAGCAACCCTCCCGGCCGCAGGACCCGGGAGAACTCCGCCACCGCCACTTCGGGATTGTTCACCTGGCAGATCACATCGACCGACACCACCGCGTCGAAAGTCGCATCGGCAAAAGGCAGCTCCGTGATCGAAGCCACGCGAACGTCGACCTCGCCACCGCAGCGTTTCCGGGCGAGTTCGCAGGCGATCGGCATGAAGTCGATGCCCGAGTAATTCCACCCGGGATGTCGGGCCCGCAGGCGGAGGATGAGCCCGCCGGTACCGCACCCGGCATCGAGGACCGCACCTCCGGGCTTCACGACCGGCGCCACCTCGCGTTCGACATGCGCATGCAGCGACCGAAAATACCACATCTGGTCCTCCACCTCCGCGAGCTTCAGATATTCGTCAGGGTTCATGCGCCAGCCCGGATGCATCACACTTTTCTCCCGGGCGCAGCCACATTCTGTTCAAATCCTAGTCCGCCATTGCGGGCGCCGCGAGCATCCGGGCTCAATCCAGCAGCTTGGCGGGAGAAATCACCTTGATCGACGAGTCCTGCAGTCCAAACGTGCGCAACTGGTACTGCCCGGTCCCGACCCGCACCGCCGGCTTCGGCGATCGCAGCACCATGACATTTACCCCGGGAGCGAGCACGAGCTGCGGCACGTTGAGCGCCACCGGCGTCTCCCCGACCTGTATGGTGCGCAACACCCGTCCCGCCTGCACAAACGAAACGTCGCGCTCATTGACTCCGACCAGGGTCAGTCGCAAATCCGCGGTGATGGGATGGTCATACGGATTGAAATACGACAAGACGGCGTCGCGATTGGCCCAGCGCACGCCGGCATTCGTCCGGGGATGCCAGCCGAGGCCGAACGTCAGTGCGCGACCGAGCGGCAGCACCGGATTCGGTTTCGGGCGCAGCAACACGACGACCTGCTGGCCCCGCATGCTCTCAATGCGCCGATCGTAGCCGAGGGCGCTCAGTTCCTTCAACAAGCGCTCGGCGCGGTCTTCGTAGCCCTTGCGACTAAGGTAGAGGGCCGCGAAACCGTAGGCTTCGAGCCGCCGCACCAGCGTCGCCGCCGGCGCGTTTTCAAGATCGCGCTGCCAGCGGCTTCGGGCCCGAAACTTCGCCGCGCCATAACTGAAACGCAGCGTGCTCGTGGTCAGAAAGGGCCGGAAAAGCTCGTAGTCCGCCAGACGGTGCGGCGGAACCACCTCCGGAAAACCGAGCACCGGGAGCTGAAACACCATCGCGCCCGCCGGGAGCGCCGCCTCCATCTCGCGGCCGAGTTTCCGATCCGAACGCACCATCGACGCGAGCTCCGCCCGCTCGGCGGCAGTCAGGCCCTTGGGCACCTGGTCTAATACGCCAAACGCCGCCACGCCCAGCGCGACCGCCAGCCGGCGCCACGCCGGCCAGCGCGAAGTGCACCGCGAGAGCTGGACGATCAGAAAAATCAGCACGAGCGCCGAGATGAAAACCGCCACCCGGTTCGTCGCCCGGAAGATCTGGATTCCCGCCAGCAGCGCGACCACGTTGGTCAGCCCGCCCACGGTCGCATAGGCCACCAGCCAGCCGAGCGACAGCGCCTGCCCGGGCAGCGGGCGGCGGGCCAGGATCCGCCGTGCCGTCAATACGGCGAGCCACAGCAGACCGGCCGCGCCAATGACGCCCAGATACGGCAGAAAGACTTCGCCGCGCCAGACCGACCAGCGGACGTAGCGAAGGCCGATGAACGCCAGCGCATCCCAGCGGTGAAAGGTCGGCGGAATCAGCATCTCCATCGGCTTCAGCGCATACATCTCGGTACCGGCATAGTTGCGCGCCACCAACGGCATGCCCTCCGGTTCCTGCACGTAGAGCCAGACTTCGATGTGGCTCAGAAAGAACGTGACTCCCGCGACCGCAAGAGCCGCGGCGCCGATGGCGAGATTGACGCGGCGGCGCCGGTCGAACCACTGCGCGATCAGCGCCCACCCCATCAATTGCCCCCAGAAAAACAGGTTGTAGGGGTTGCTCACTCCGAGCGCCACTGCGGATCCGAGGCATACCACGGCGCCTGCACTGCGCCACTCCAGCCGCCGGCTCTTCGCCACGAGCCACACGGCCAAAAGCCCCAGCGGGACCGTCCACGAAAACGCGATCGAAAAATGCCCCAGCCCGCGGTGAAACGTGTGATAGGTGAACGCAAACAGCAATGCGCCCGCCCACGCCCACTCCCAGCGGCACCGCAGCCAGCGGGCCACGAAGTAAAACGCCAGGGCCGCGCTCACCGACGCCAGCAACAGCGCCACGTTCGCCGCCGCAAACAATCCGATCCAGCGCGCCAGCCCGGCGACGAGCAGCAACAGGGGCTTGTCCGGCGTCGGATACCCGTTCCAGTGCGCCCCAAACGGCGCGCCGAGCCGCTCGATCACCTTCGGACTCAGCGGCCAAATGTCGCCATCCGCCGCCGCCTGCATTTCCGTCAGGATCTCCGGCGCGTCGCCCATGTAGTCGGTGGGCATTTGCCAATTATCCAGTGTCCACCGGTCGTAATGCGCCATCCACACCAGGGTCGTGACAAGCACCAGCAGGCCGACGCGCCAACGCGCAGCCAGTGCAGCAAGTGGATTTTTCAGGGGAGGAAGAGGCACGCCAGGAAGAATCGCGTGCTTGGTGTCGCAGCTAACGGATTCCTTGAAGACCCTCCGCCCGTCCCGACGCAAGCTCTCAGTCGCAAAATCCGAACGAGCATGGAAAAAAGTACGATTCCCGGGATTTCCCGGCGCGAAGCGCCGGCTTAGGAGTTTACCCGCCTATGGCGGCGCCAAAGGCGGCCAGGGTTTGTCGAGGTGGCCCGCCCGACTGGCCGAAGCGGTTCCCCATTTTCAGCCCGTCTTCGCTGGACGCCCGACAAACTCCTTGGCGCATAAGTTTTGCCAAGCACCTTCCCGCCCCTTTCCCTTCCCGCACCGACGCCATGTGTTCCGCCCATCGCACGCCTCCTGCCGGCGGCACCTTCTCCCGGCGATTCACCGGCTACACCGGCCTCTTTTTCGACGAGTTCGCCGCCGACTCCGCCTGGATTCGCGACACCGGCACGGTGCGTTTGCCTCCGCACGGCGGCATGCGCGGCCTCGTGCTGCGCGGCGAATTCCGCCCGCATCCGGCGGCGCGCGGCCTCGAAACGACCGCGCCCGGCCTCCGCGTGCTCGTCAACGGCCGGCCCGCCGGCGAACTCGCACCCCGGCCCGCCGGGCCTTGGGAAATGAGCGTCGGGCTTCCGGATGCCGAAAGCGTCGGGCTTTCACTCCAGCTCACCGGCATCGGCCTCACCAACCTTTTCGCCTTCCTCGGCCGCGTCACCGGCATCGGTCCGTGGCAACGGTTTCGCGCGCAAAACAAAAACCGCCAGCTCCGCGTCACGACGATCGCAACGCCCGAGGGCGAGGTCATCTTCGATTTCTCGCGCCGCGACGCGCCCTTCTCGCCCGACTACGCCCGCCGCCATGCGCAGCTCGGACTCAACATCGTCGGTTTCCTCACGGCCGATCTCGGCATCGGCGAGTCTGCGCGCTGCATGGTCCGTGCCGCCGATGCCGCCGGAATTCCGGCGGCCCTCGTCCCGCTCAAGCTCAACTGCAAGAACCGCCTCGGCGACCCGACGTATGCGGCGCGACTGCAAGAGGACAATCCGCACCACGTCAACGTCGTCCATCTCGACCCGCCCGGGTCGCGCGATCTCGACCATCACCACGGGAAACATTTCCGCGCCGGCAAGTATAACATCGCCTATTTCGCGTGGGAGCTGCCGGAGTTTCCCGACGCTTGGGTGCCCAGTTTTGACTACTACGACGAGATCTGGTGCCCCAGCGACTTCACGGCCGCCGCCCTCCGACTGAAGGCACCCGTGCCAGTGCTGACGATGCCGCACGCCATCTCCTTCGCCCGCCCCACCGACAGCACCGCGACCCTGCGCGCGCGCTTCGGGCTGGCGCCGGACGCGTTTCTTTTCCTCACGCTCTTCGATTTCAACTCCTACGCGGCGCGCAAGAATCCGCGCGCCGTCTTCGCTGCCTTCCGCCAGTCCGGTCTGCCCGGGGCGGGGGCCGCGCTCGTGGTGAAGGTGCAGAATATTGCGGGCAACGAGGCGGATTTCGCCGCGCTGCAGGCGGGCGTGCGGGATCTTCCCGGCACCGTGTTGCTCACTGAAACGCTGCCGCGCGCGGACATTTACGCGCTCGAAGCCGCCTGCGACTGTTTCGTGTCGCTGCACCGCTCGGAGGGTTTCGGCCTCGCCGTGGCCGAGTCGATGTATCTCGGCAAACCGATCATCGCGACCGACTGGTCGGCCACGGCGGAATTCGTAAATACGGCAAACGGCTGCCCGGTACGGGCAACGCTGGCCACGCTCGAGCAGAATCAAGGCCCGTACGCGAAAGGCTCCACGTGGGCTGAGCCCGACACGGTTCATGCCGCGGAATGGATGCGAAGGCTCTGCTCCGACCGCGCGCTCGGGGCCAAGCTCGGGGCCGCCGCGCGTGAGGCAGTCGAGACGCGCTTTTCACCCGCCGTCATCGGCGCCCGCTACCGTCGCCGGCTCGAGGCGATTGCGACATTTTGAGCCTCCGCCCGAGAACACAGGGCGGATCCGTCTGTCAAAAGGGCCAGAAGCGCGGAATCAGCCAGCCCCTTTGCTTGCACATGGGCGACGAGAAGGAACCGGCTAACCTGGACATTTCACACTCCTCTCTCATGCGCAGCCACACCGTGTTCGAAAATCGTAGCCGCGGTCGCAGCCGTTTGGAGCGTCCAGGTTATTGGCAAAACCCTGGTCGCCTTTGGCGCCGCCGGAGGCGGGTAAACCGCTGCGGTTTTGC
>JACQWL010000549.1 GCA_016209255.1 Verrucomicrobiota bacterium | reverse complement strand
TGGGTGACGCCGCCGTCGGAAGTGCAGCCGCTGATGGCCCTCGTGCAGAAGCTCGCGCCGTGACGCGCGGGACGCGTCCCGCGCAAATCCCAAACCTCAAACGCCAAGCGCCAACCAAAAGAAATGCCCCAAACATTTTGACCGCGGATTGGAATGAGATCGTCGCAGCCTGCGTACGTTTTCAGGGATCGTGAGCGGACTTTTCCCCGGACCGCGTTAGGGAAAAGTGGCTGCGCAGCCGCGAACCCCAATCTTGGAGAATCTCTCACACGGAGCCCGCGGAGACGCGGAGGTAGCAGCATTGCTCTCCGCGCCCCCGCGCGCTCCGCGTGAAAAGCCGTCCCAAACACTGAGACAAGCATGTTGGTCGCCGCGCTCGAATAGTCAGATAGTCAGACCAACTGCTGAATCCAGATTCAACCGTGCCTGCGGGCCAGCCCGCCCTACCCGCGCAGATCGCGCAGGTACGCCACCAGCTTCGCGATCGCCGCTTCCGCCACCAGCGTCTGGGCGGCGATCCGGGTTGCGCCCGGACATTCGACCCGCCCGCTCAGCACGCGAACGAACCTCCCGCGCCGCCGGTGCGCCAGCGCCCACCACGCGAAAGGCGCGACGACTCCGTCGGCCGGCGCGGGCTCCGCATAGCCGGTCGTTGCCAGCCCCAGATCGCTGCCGAAGAGCGCGCACACGCCGCGCGCCATCTGTTCGGCCACCGACGCCGACACGCATTGCACGCCTTTCGCCGCGGCGCGATCGACGCCCAGATGCCGCACTTTCTGCTCGAGCGAATACGCCGTGATTCCGCCGAGAAAAAATTCCGACGCGCCGGAAATCTCCCCCACCTTCGCCTGCACCCGTCCGCACGTGAGGCTCTCCGCCGCCGCCAGCGTGAGCCGCGGCGAAAGCAGCAGGAGTTCCTTGAGCTCGGTTGACTTCATCTGGCTTGCTTTGCCTTGATCGCTGCCAGCCCACCCTTGGTCGGCATGGCGAAAAGGCATTTTCCGCCACTGCGCTTATTCGGCTTCGGCATGCGCGGCGACTTTGGGGTTCAAGTCGAGGCCCGCGATCACCGGCAGCGCGTCGCCGCGCTGCAAGCCGAGCAAGACCCAGCCTTCAAGCGCGGTGCGCAGCTCTTCGCGGCACCCCTCGAGTGTCGCCGCCTCCGCCCATACGCCGGGACACGGCGGGATCGAGCCGAAGAAGCGGCCGTTTTTCGTCAGCTCGTAGTGGGCGAGGGACAGGGCGGCTAGCAGGTATTCGGTCAGCATGGCGGCGGAGGGATTAACGAGACCCTAATTTCGCAGGGTGTCTGGCGAAAGTTAATTTTTTCCGCGCACAGCCGCTGGTCGCCGAGCGGGCAGCCGCAGCGCGTGTGATCAGTCGCTCCGCGCTTCATCCACTCGTGCCGCTGATTCCACTTCGCTTTCAAGATGAGACGATTCTTGCAGGGGCGTCGCTTGACGACACCCGCGGGCGCCGACAAGCGGCGCCCCTACAATGCCGATTCGCCGACCGGCGGTTAATCTCAACTTGAACGCGCTTTGGAATGAGTTCCGCCGCCGTCATGGAACAAACTCCAGGAGCCGCTTCAACCGCGCCGCCGTTCGATTCATGTGGCGCCTGGTCAACGCGTGCTCCCAAATCCGCACGACGCGCCAGCCGGCCTGCTTCAAGAGCCGGTTGACGGTCCGGTCGCGCTGCCGGTTGCCGAGAATCTTCGCCCGCCAGAATCTGGCGTTGTGTTTCGGCCAGGTCGCGTGCGCCGGACACCCGTGCCAGAAGCAGCCATCGACGAATACCGCCAGCCGCGCGCGAGGGAAAACGAAATCAGGCCTGCCCGCCAACGGATGCCGGCGACGCCAGCCGTTGATGCGAGGCTCACGAAAGAGTGCGACCAACCGCAGTTCGGTATCCTTGTTGCCCGAGCCGCGAATCCGCGCCATCACCGCCGAGCGTTTCGCTTTGGTGAAGACGTCAGGCACACGTTGGCAGGCCGCAGGCGGACGCGATTTCGCAACGCCGTTGGGTTTCTTCGGGATGATGGACGAGCATCCGATCGTAAAGTCCCGACCACTGCGCGTCGCAGGCATACAACTCTTCGTCGGCCAGTTCGCCCGCATCCGCGCGCCGCCAAGCCTCGGCGGCGAATCGCTTGAGCACACGCGGCCAGCCGCTGTCGGTGTTGATGTCATTTGTTGTTTAACATCAGCGATTGCATCGCGCCGCGTGCTTTGCGAGCAGGTCGGAGTCGGGCTGGAAATTTCTTGGAAGCAACAGTGCTTTCCCGTCAAAACTTATCAGCCAGTCAACCGTCGGATTTGGCTCTTTTTTTGGTTCGAGTAGCTTCGGCGAAAGGCGAGCGACAAATCCGGAATCAATCCACATCAGGTGTCGGTCAAAAGCCCGATCATGAAGCGCGTTTAAGCAGAGACCATTTCTCGGATTCAAACGGTTGTCTGAATCCTCCGCCCAAGGGATCACATGGCTGGCGACTAGTAGTGGGCGCATCGTTAGCCCCGAGACACAGCACTTAAATTCATAAGCCGACAGGACGCGACGACGAAAGAAACTCTGGTTGACGCGAACGCGGACGATGGCGTCCCGTTCCTTTCCACTCACAGGGAGATCATCGGTTTCAACATCCGCCGTCTCTTCAACGCTCGTTCCAATCCTCTCGGCGAGTAACCGCTGACTTTCAAACGCCAAAGCCTCGGGGTTTTCGGCGAATTCACGCCAAACCTCCTCTTCCCCTTTAGCTCCATGTTCCAGACCCCTAATTCCTCGCTGCTGAAGATACGGATCGAGCCGGGAAAAGTTTGCGAGCTTGCGCGATACGGAGCCGACGGTTCTTCCCAGAATCCTCGCGAGTTGCTGAACCTTTGGGTTCCGAACGTGAATTGTGCCGAACGAAATCTGGGAATACAGATTGAACACGATGATGTGTTCTTCGCGCGTCCAAAGGTTCTTCACGTTCATACTGTCACATTCCCAGGACCGCCACCGCTCCACACAAAAACATCCCTCCAGTTATCTTCCCGTCCGAAGAGCAGTTCAGCCTTTTCCCGTTCCTCCAGCTTGTTCAGGTCAAACACCGGCCTATCGGCTAATCCCGCGATTCGGAAGGCCCAATAGTCGACGATGAACCTGTCGCCGATGATCGCGAAATCATGTCCTTCACAACGGTCACCGCCGATGGAGGCCGACTTATTGTTTGAAGAATAGTAGCCGACGACTCTCCCGCCAAACGCGTTTGCCACTTTCATCGCGGAGTCAGTGCAACAGCAGCAGGAACCGCCACTGTGGAAAACCCATCTGCCTTCAACGGGCTCATATTCCTCCTCTGCGCAGAGCGCGCTCACGAATTCGCGGAGTTGCGCGGCCGTGATCATTGTTGGTTGAACCCAAGGTGCCTTACCTAATCCAGCACGAAGGCCGGCGGCTGGTGGTAGTCGAGAATGTCGGCGATCGAAAAGAACAAGTTGCCCTGCTTTTCGTCGTCGAAGCCATGTTTGCGGCCGGGGCTGAGTTTCTTCGACACGCCGGCGAGGCTGAACGGCTGGCAGGGAAAACCGGCGCAGAGGATGTCGAACTTCGGAATGTCCGCCACGGCGACGGCGTGAATGTCGCCATGCGGGCGCTCGCCGAAGTTCGCCTCGTAGGTCGTCTGGGAATACTTGTCCCAATCGCTGGAGAATACGCACTCGGCGCCGGCCCGCTCGAACGCAAGGCGGAAACCGCCGATGCCGCAAAACAGGTCGATGAACTTCAACCGGCCGGCGGGTTTGCCATCGTCGTTGACGTGATAAGGCGCCTGGTCCTCGTGAACTGCGAGCGCGCGTTTGCTGCGTTTTGCCGTCATTGCTTCATTCTGTCACACGCAGTCGCTCCGAAACGCAATCTTTTCGCGGCAGGCCGGGGATACATCATGCAGAGCCATTTGTCGTGGCGGGAGAGGTCCCCGGCCTCGCGGCCGACGGTCTCGCCGAGCCAGCGCTGAATGAGTGGGCTGTTGACGGCGTCGTTGTAAACCCAGCCCTCGTTGCCGGTGTTGTAGGGCGGATCGATGAAGATGCACTTCACCTGGCCGGCGTAGTAGGGCAGCAGCGCCTTGAGCGCGTGGAGATTGTCGCCCTCGACGATGAGGTTGCCCGTGCCGGGATCGCCCACGCCCAGCTCCGGCACATCGCGCAGCAGCCGGTAGGGCACCGACTGGTGGTGGTTCACGACGGCATCCTTGCCGATCCAGTTGAGCGTAGGCATGAGAGCGGCGGCGACTTTGGCGGGTGACCTGCGGCAGGCGCAAGCGTGGAGGCGTGGACATGAATTCCTTCTGGCCACGATGGCACGGGCAGCGAAAATTGGCGCGCCATGCCCGCCATTCGTCTGCCGACTGAACTCAACCTGATTGAGCCCTATCCCGGAACCTTATGTGCCCTCCAGCTCTCGAAACAAAGGCTCGGAAACATCCAACAAATCCTGCAATTTGCCAAAAATGAACTAGGTTTGCTCCAACCGGATCGTCGGTTTGACGACCTTTTCCAATGAAGCTCGAACTCCCACTCGCCCAGACTTTCGGCTCCTTTCTGGCGGAAGGCGCTTTGGCCGCCGCCTACCGGTTGCAGCAGATCGAGCCGTTTTTCCACATCTACGATGAGATCGTGTTGGATTTCTCCGGAGTGAGAAACATCAACAGTTCGTTCGCCAATGCTCTCATTAGTCCGGTGGTCGAGCAGCATGGCGGCGAGGCGCTGCGGAAACTGCGATTCCGCAATTGCAATGCGATCGTCCGGGTGCTCGTCGAAGGGGCGCTTTCTCTCGGAGTGCAGCGCGCCGAAGGCAGTGGGACATCCGTTTCTGTTTAAGGCGGCGCGGTTTTTCGCGCCACCAGCCGATCACACTATCTCCAGCCCCACGGGGCAGTGGTCGTTGCCCCAACATCTCGGGCGGAATCCACGCGCGCTTGCGCGTCGGACGCAGCGCAACGCCCGCGACGAAACGGTCGAAGGTTTCGGCTTTCACGCAACCCGCAGGGTTTACTTCCTGGGCAAAACCGGCAGTGCGTTGTCGGGCACCAACAACGGCCCCGCGAGGAACACCTGCGGCGAAGCCGGATCGACGACCACCTGCACGGCGTGGATGTCGCCCGCGCCAAACGTCTCGAGCCGCGTCACATTGGCCAGAGGCTCGGCGTCGCGCTGGAAGCGCATTCCGCGCTCGAGGCGGTAACGATGCGCGTCCGCGTGGACAAGCAGCACGGGCTTCGCAAACGCCCGCGCCTCGGCCTCAACCGTCGCGAGGAACCGGGTGAAGCCCGAGCCCTCGGTCTTGCGGTTGACCGACGCAAACGGTTCCGCCTGGAAAAACAACGCCACGCCGGCCGCGCCCGCCGCCCGCGCCTCGGCAAACGCGGCGCGGACCCACGCCGCATTCGCGGCATCCCGCTCGCGAAACTCCTCCACCGCGCCGGGTACACCCGGCTGGTTGTTGTTGTTGCTCCCGACCACGTGCACCGTGGCGAAGACCACGCCGCCGCGCGACCAGCGCGCGTTCTCCACGAATTTTGCGAACGCCGGATCGCGGCGCTGCGTGACGAGCGGCATCGGCTTGCGACCCATGCTCCGTTCCTCGGCAAAATACGTCGTCCGCACTTTTCCCAGCCACACCAGCGGATCGTGCCGGCCATTGTTGGTGCGATGAACGTCGGTCCACTCGTTGTCCCCCGGCGTGTAAACGACCGGGCTGTCCAGCGAGTCGAACCATGTCCGCACCTGCACGAGAAACGCCTCGGTGGGCGGTTCGCTGCCGGTCTTCGTGTCGCCGCAATGCACTGTGAACGCGGGGGCGCGACGGTTTATCTCCGCGAGGAGCCGCTCGTACGCAGCAAAGTTCTCCCGCCCATACGGCATGCAGCCGAGGGCGACGAAACTGAAGCGCTCCGCCGGCGGCGCTGCTGTCGCCGCAACGGGGCTCGCGCCCCGCATCGACGCCGCGGTACCCACGATGAGGGCGATGACCGAAAGGATCCTGCGCATGGCGGGCAGCATGGGGGGCCGGAAGCGGGAAGAAAGGTAACCGCTCCGGAGGCATCCCAGGACGGGATCCCGGCCGAGTTGTTACGATTGAAAATTGAAAATTGAAAATCGCGAATCGCTAATTGCGGTCAGCGTCGCCGCCGAATCTGCCATTGGCCTTGGCGACAGACTTGCCGCAAAGCGCCAAAGTCGCTTTGAACGTTCCTTTTGGTTCATGCTTTAATCGCCACACGGCGCCATTGGGAATTCCAAGTCTCAGATTTTCAATTATCAATTTTCAATTCTGCGCAACACCTAAGAAGGCATCCTGGGGCGTAATGCCTCCTGAGTGGTTACGAATGAAGTACGATTCTCGCCGGCCCCCAGTCGGACGCGCTGAAAACATTGCCCGTCGGGCTATCCCAACTCCAGCCCCACCGGGCAGTGGTCGCTGCCCATCACCTCGGGTGAAATCCACGCCCGCCGGAGCGCCGGCCGCAGTTTCTCGCTCGCGACGAAGTAATCGACGCGCCACCCGATGTTGCGGGCGCGGCAGTTCATCATCTGGCTCCACCACGAATAGTGGCCCGGCCCTTTTTCGAATTCGCGGAACGTGTCGACGAAACCGCCCGCCAGCACCCGGGAAAAATTCTCCCGCTCTTCGTCCGTGAAGCCCGCGTTGCGCCGGTTCGTCTTCGGGTTCGCCAGATCGATCTCGGTGTGCGCCACGTTGAGGTCGCCGCAAAAAACCACCGGTTTCCCTTTTCGCCCGAGCTTTTTCAGATACGCCCGAAACGCGGGATCCCATTCTTTCGTGCGATAGTCGAGCCGCGTCAGCCCGCGCTGCGAGTTTGGCTGGTACACGTTGAGCAGAAAAAAATCCGGATACTCCGCGGTGATCACGCGCCCTTCGCCGTCGTGGTGGCGCAGCCCGATCCCGCGCGTCACGTCTTTCGGCTTCGGTCGCGTGAAGGTCACCGTCCCGCTGTAGCCTTTCTTGACCGCGGGATTCCAGAACACCTCGTAGCCCTGCGGCCACGGGATGTGCTGCGCGTCGCCGGGATGCGCCTTCACCTCCTGCAGGCAAATCACGTCGGCGTCCGCCTGGGCCATGAAATCGAGCAGGCCCTTCTTGTGCGCCGCGCGCACTCCGTTGACGTTCCAGGAGACAAGTTTCATCCGCTTCATTTTCCGCCTTTGGCGGAAAATGACTAGGTTTTTGCGCCGCAAAAACCATTCAGCCGGTCTCGGCGTGGTTGTTTGCGGTCGGAAGGCGGGACTACGGCCAACGGCGGTTCGCGTTTGCGACCAAGCGGGCTCAATTTCCGATTTGCGCCCCATGACACGGCATGCCGCACCTTCCGGTTGCCAATAACTCTCAACTCTCAACTCTCAGCTACCAGTTCTCAACCTTCTCCATGTCCGTCTTTCCTCCCCTCCCCCTCGGCCAGTGCATTCCGGCCAGCCCGCACGCCGTGTCGTGCAGCCTGCCCACGATGCGCGACGTCCGCGGCTACGAGGAGAAGAATCCGGAAACGATGCGCCACGTCACGTCGGGTTATCCGCGCTTCGTCGTGCATCCGTTTGCGCGCCAGCTCGCGGCCCATTTCGCGGCCTCGACGCCCGCGTTGACGGACCGGACGCTGTGGCTGACGTCGTCGCCGCGGATGGCCCAGGCGCTCCTCGCCCACCTCGGCCGTGCCAGTGGCGCCGAGCCCTTCGCGCACGATGACCTGAACGGGGTGGCGCACCCCGGCTCGACCGAGCTTTACGCACGCGCGAAGACGTTTCTCCAAAACATCGGCGGCTTTCTATCGTCGCGCGAGGCCGAGAATCAGCTCGTCCGGCGCGGGCTGCTGGCCGCGCCCTTTGCGGAGGAGACGTTTTCCGGCGACGCGGCCGGCGAGGTTCGCCGCGTGCTGCGCCGCGTTCTTCCCGACGCCGACGACGCCGATCTCCTGCTCGCGAACTGCGGGATGAACGCCATCTACGCCGCCTTTCGCGCCGCGGCCGGGCTTCAGGCCGCGCGCGGCCGCACCCTCTGGCTGCAACTTGGCTGGCTCTACCTCGACACGATCGCGATCCTGAAAAAATTCACGAACACGGCGGCCGATTACGTCTACGTCCGCGACCCGCTCGACCGCGAGGGGATCGCACGCATCTTCGCGCAGCATGGCCGCCGGATTGCCGGCGTCTTCGCCGAGCTGCCGACGAATCCGCTTATCGAGACGCCCGACGTCGCCGCGCTGGCCGGATTGTGCCAGCGGCACGGCGCGCACCTGCTCCTCGATCCATCGGTGTCGTCCCTGTTCAACCTCGACGTGCTCCGGCACGCCGACGTCGTCGTCTCGAGTCTCACCAAATACACGGCCAGTGAAGGCGACGTCATTGCCGGGCTGGCCGTCATCAATCCCATGCGCCCCGATGCCGCCGAACTGCGCCGGAGGACGGTGGCCGAACTCGAGCCCGCGTACCCGCGCGACCTCGCCCGGCTCGCGGCGCAAATCGGAGATACCGAGTCCGTCCTCGCCCGCATCCACGCCAACACCGCGCGGGTGGCGGCTTTTCTCGAACAACACCAGAAGGTCCGCGATGTCTTTTGGGCGTTGCATCCCGTCTCGCGCGAGAACTATCGGCGCATCGCCTGCGCCCCCGACGCGACAGGCGGCATGATCTCCTTCACCCTGCGCGGCCCGATGGCGCCGTTCTACGACCGCCTGCGTCTGCCGAAAGGCCCAAGCTTCGGCATGAAGACGACGCTCATCTGCCCCTTCATGTATCTCGCGCACTACGACCTCGTGACGACCGCGGCCGGCATCGCCGAACTCTCCGCGAGCCGCCTCGATCCCGATCTCCTCCGCCTCTGCTGTGGCACGGAACCGGCGGAAGATATCATCGCCGCGCTGGCGGAGGCGCTGGATCAAAACGGTTAACCACGTGGAAAAATCCTGCACGCTCGCGATCAAGGCCGTTCCCAACGCGCCGCGCCACGAGGTCGTCGGCTGGCTGGGCGAAGCCCTGAAAGTGAAAATCCATGCTCCGCCCGTCGAGGGCCGCGCCAACGAGGCGCTCTGCGAATTTCTCGCTGACGAACTCGGCCTCCCGCGCCGCGCCGTCACGGTGCTGCGCGGTGACACCTCGCGCCTGAAACTCGTCCGCATCGCCGGCCTCACCCTCGCCGAGGCCTGGGCCCGGCTCGTTCGATCGGAAACAGCTCTGTTGTAGCCCGCTGCGTGGGCCGCACACAAGCCGGGAAGATTCTTGCCCGCGCAATTCGCGGGCACGCTTGCGCTGGGTTGCGGATTAGATCACCCTGCCGGTGCAAGGTTCTTCTCCGCCCATGAAAAACCGGATCCTCTGGCTCGCGCTCACGGTGGCCGTCATCGCGGCCGCATACTTCGTCGCGAGGCGCCCGACGCCGCCCGTGCCAGGCGGAGCGGCGGGTCGCACTCCG
>JACQWL010000548.1 GCA_016209255.1 Verrucomicrobiota bacterium | reverse complement strand
GGGGGGCTGCGCTCCCCCCCCCCCCCTCTCCGGGGGCGGCGCCCCCCCCCCCCCCCCCCCGCCCCTACACTCACCGATTAGTTTGGACGTTCAACGGGTAAACGGGGTTCTACTGCGTCGTTACGCCTTGGGAAGACCGATTCTTGGCGCGCGCATGCGAGGCCGGCGGTTCCGGCAGGCGGCCAAACGAAAACACCTTTGGCCTTTTCGCGGCGGCCTCGGGATTCTTGTTTGCCGTGCGTTGGCTGGCCAGGGCGAGCAAACACGCGGCGGTCGATCCCCGTCGGTTTAGGGTGCGCGCTTGGGCGTGCCGGATGAAGGCATCCGCCCTCCAACCGGGGGAATCTTCCAGTGCTCGTTGTCCACGTGCGCCGTGCGCATGATTTCCGCCACCCGCGCGACCAGCGCCGGGTTTTTCGCCGCGACATCCGTCTTCTCGCCGATGTCGTCCGCCAGATTGAACAGTTGCATAGGGGCCGACGCGCCCTTCGGACGGATGCCTTTCCACCGGCCGTCGAGCAGCACCGCCTGGGTGACCCCGCCCTCATAAAACTCCCAGTAGAGAAAGTCGTGCTTCGGCTGCGCCCCCTGGCCGAGCAAGGTCGGAACGAGGCTGATGCTGTCGAGATTCGACGGCAGCTTCGCGCCCGCCAGCCCGGCGAACGTCGCCATCATGTCGCCAAAGTAACCGACGTGAGGAGAGACGACGCCCGGCTTGATCTTCCCCGGCCAGCGCGCGAGGAACGGCACGCGAATACCCCCGTCGGTCAGGCTCCGCTTGAGGCCGGTCAGCGGGCCGTTGGCGTCGAATTTTTCCGGATCGTAATTCGGGCCGCCTTCCTTGTGCGGGCCATTGTCGCTCGTGAAAAGGACGAGCGTGCGTTCGTCGAGGCCGAGCGTCTTCAGCTGCGCCAGCAACCCGCCGATCTGCCGGTCCATGCGCGTGATCATCGCGGCCTGGCCTTTTTGCGAATCGCTCCATGGGCGGTCGGCATACGGGGCATAGTCGGGCACTTCCTGGCCGTCGCCGAGCAAGCGGGCGCGCTCGTTGTTGGCGTGCGGCACGGTCAGCGCGAGGTAGAGAAAAAAGGGCCGCTGCCGGCTGCGCTCGATGAACTCGCGCGCCTCGTCGAAAAACAAATCGCCCGCATACTGGACGCGCTTGGTCGCGTAACCGGCGCCCGTGGGGCCGACCGGCGTGATGACGTTGGGCAGCGCGACCTTCTCGCCGTTGCGCCAGAGGAAATCCGGATAGTGGTTGTGGGCGTGCAGCTGGCTCAGGAAGCCGAAGTAATAGTCGAAACCCTGCTGGCGCGGCTCGCCCTCGTCGTTGGCCAGCCCGAGGCCCCATTTGCCGACGAGGGCGGTGGCGTAGCCGGCCTGCTGCAGCACGCGCGCGACGGTGAGGTCGCCGGTGCGCAGCATCTGCGCCGCGGTGTTATCGAGGCCGGAGTTGCCGCGGACGCGCGTGTGCCCCATGTGCTGGCCCGTCATCAGTACGCTGCGCGACGGCGCGCACACCGTGCTGCCAGCATAGAATTGCGTGAACCGGATGCCCTCGGCCGCGAAGCGGTCGAGGTGCGGCGTCTGGACGATCTTCTGCCCGTAGGAGCCGAGCTCCCCATAGCCGAGATCGTCGGCGAGGATGAAGATGATGTTGGGTTTCGGCGCCTGGGCAAACGCGGCGGTGGCCAGCGCGAGTGCGCAAACGGAAACAAGGGGAATACGAACATGCCTCATGGTGGGCAGTCATGATGGGGCCGCACTGGACCGCTGGCCAACCTTCTTTGCCGAGGCATCTTGCCGCATTCTGACTTTCTGGACACTTGTCCGTTGACGGCGAAACGGCCGGAGTCCTTCAGGCTGTGGCCGTTGTTCGGGACATACAGGAGGTGCTTTTCGGCCGGGAGCTCGCTCCAGTACAGATTGGTGGCGGAAGAAAGGACGCGAATGGCCCGGAGCGATCGGCGCGCACCACCTTCAACCTCGCCGGCTGAATGTTCACCAGCGTGGAGTCACGGAGCGGGCTGAAACTGCCGGCGACCGATTCGAAGGTGGGGCGGAGCTGGGTGAAGACCTGCGCCGGCGCGAGGCCCAGGAAGCTGTAGACCCGGTCTTCCATTTCGACGAACGCGTTCCAGATCCCGACTGTGCCCTGGTGGGTGTTGCCCTGCCCGACGATCACGGTCGCGGGCAGCCCGTTGATCGTGGTGTCGCCGCCGGCCACGACCTTTACGCCGGACTCCCGGACGAATCTGGCGCCGGCAATCAGCCCGATCTGGCCGATCTATTCGCGGCGCGCCTGCTGCGAGGAGTGCCGCGCCGCGATGTGGGCGATTTCGTGCCCAAGCACAACCGCGAGCTGCGCCTCCGGTTCGAAAACCCCACCCCGGGCCGTCCGGCATGGAAATCCGATTTCCTTAGGAGTTAAAGGAACCTCGAGACCCGGCTTGCCGCCGCGATGCGTCCTACCATTGTCATCTCCGGCTCACGGCGACATGGGGTCGGCGTGGGCGGACCGTGCGATGGACCGAATCCTGATGTGCGAGCCGAAGTACTTCGGCGTGGAATATGTCATCAATCCGTGGATGGAAGGCCACGTGGGCCTGGCGCGGCCGGCCGTGGCCCGGAAACAGTGGGATGGCCTCCACGCCGAGGTGTCGAAACGCGCCCGGGTGGAACTCGTGGCGCCGGCAAAAGGGCTTCCGGACATGGTTTTCACCGCGAACGCCGGCACGGTGCTCGAGGATGAGTTCGTGCCAACGGTGTTCCGCGTGGCGCAACGCGCACCGGAAATTCCCTTGTTCGTCGACTGGTTTCGCGAGGCCGGGTTCAAGGTCGTCGAGCTGCCCGACGATCATGCGTACGAGGGCGAAGGCGACGGCCTCTTTCATCCCGGCCCCGGCGGGCCGCCGCGCGTGTGGGCGGGTTATGGCGTGCGCAGCTCGTTGGAATCGCATGCGGCCCTCGGCAAGCTGCTCAACGTCGAGGTCATTTCGCTGCGGCTCGTCGACGAGCGGTTCTACCATCTCGACACGTGTTTCGTCCCCTTGCCGGGGGGACGCCTGCTGTACTATCCCGCGGCCTTCGACAAATGGTCGCTGCGCACGATCGAGCAGCTCGTGCCGGCGGAGAACCGGCTGCTGGTCGAGGAAGCCGACGCGATGCGCTTCGCCTGCAATGCCGTCCGAATCGGGACGACCTTCATCACCAACCACGCCGGCCCGAATCTGCGCCGGAGCCTGGACGCGTGGGGCTACGAGGTGGTGGCGACCCCGCTGGACGAGTTCATGCTCGCCGGCGGCGCCGCGAAATGCCTCTGCCTGCTCTTGCAGCAGGACACCGTCCAGGCCCGGCGGCGCAAATCCGTCCCCTCTCCGATTCGCGACACGCAGGTCGAGATTCAGGGCCACCTGCTGGACACCGGATTGATGAACCGCGTCATCGACAAAATCACCGAGGCGGGCGGCGGCATTCGCATTGAAAGCTTTTCCGCCGGCGAACGACACGACCAGCCGTCCATCGCGCAGATTCGCGTCACCGCCCCCAGTGCCGAGCGGCTCGACATGATTGTGACCGAGCTGCTGCCCATGGGGGTCAAGCAGCGGGCCGACGCCGCCGACGCGCGCTTGGAGACCGTCGAAAAAGACGGCGTCGCCCCGGACGACTTTTATTCGACGACCATCTTTCCAACCGATGTTCGCGTGCGCGGCAAGTGGCTGCGGGCGACCGGCCAGCGGATGGACGTGATGATTGTCATCGATGACACCGCCAGGGCCCCGGTGGCTCGTTGCACGCTGATGCGCGATCTGAGGCGGGGCGACAAAGTGGTCTGTGGCGTCGGCGGCGTGCGGGTGCTGACTCCCCCCATCCGGCGCCACGAGGGGGAATTCGCCTTCATGTCCTCCGGGGTTTCGAGCGAGCGCCGGGTCGAGACCGCGGTCGACCAGCTCGCGTGGGAGATGCGCCGGATCAAGGCGCGGGCGGGGAAGATCGCGGTTGTGGGCGGGCCGGTCGTCGTCCACACCGGCGGCGCGCCGCATCTGAGCAACCTGATTCGTCACGGTTACGTGCAGGTTCTGCTCACGGGCAACGCGCTCCCGGCTCATGATATCGAATACAATCTCTACGGCACCTCGCTGGGCTTGGATCTGAAGCGCGGCGTCGGCGTGCCGCACGGGCACCAGCACCACCTGCGCGCGATCAACAAGGTCCGGCGGGCCGGATCGATTCGCGCGGCGGTCGAGGAGTCGATCATCACCGGCGGAGTGATGTACGAATGCGTGAAGCACGGCGTGGACTACGTCCTGGCGGGATCGATTCGCGACGATGGGCCGTTGCCCGATACGATCATGGACCTCGAAAAGGCGCAGGCCGCCTACGCGCGGGCCATCGAGGGCGCCGACATGATCCTGATGCTTTCCACGATGCTGCATGCCATCGGCACCGGCAACATGACCCCCGCAGGAGTCCGGCTGGTGTGCGTGGACATCAGCCCCGCCGTCGTGACGAAGCTCGCCGATCGCGGCAGCGTCGAGTCGATTGGCATCGTCACCGACGTCGGCCTGCTGTTGAACCTCCTGGCGCAGCGGCTGTGCGCGGAGAATCAATAGCTCGGCGGAGCCGGCCCTACCGTGCCGTCGCGTCTGCGCCCCACGCGTACCGGGCTTGTGGCGCAGGAACGGGCAAAGACGTGGCGTGGGCCGGCGCGACCGGACGCGCCGCCGGACCCGGGCGCGGGCGGGATTACCCGGCCACGGCAGGCGGCGGGCCGTACACGCGGCCGCCCCATTGCGTCTGAAGAAACGCGTCCAGCGTAATCGATTCCTGCTTCACGAAGCCTTTCGGGAGCACGCCGCGGGCAAAGAGCTCGAGCACGGCCACGATTCCCGCGGCCGTCGTCAGTTGGATCGCCGACACCCGGCGCCCGTGCACGACCTCGCCGTGCATCTTTTTCACGAAGCTGCGCTGGACCAGCTCCCGGCGGACCGTGCCGACCGCGCTCACATAAAACACCACGACGTCCTGTTCCGTCAGCGGCACCTCCTGATCGAAAATTTGCGTCAGCAATTCCTGCTGGGCGCCGAGGTTCAGATCCTGCAGCAGGAATTTCATCAGGTCGCGGTGGCCGGGGTAACGCATCGTCTTGTAGTTCAGGTCACCCACCCGGCCGGCAAAGGTTTCGCACATCGTCGCCACGCCGCCCGAGGTGTTGAACGCCTCGTATTCGACGCCATCGATCGTCAGCCGCTCCACGCCATCGAGCGGCAGGGTCGTGATTCGCCCGCCGTTGTGCAAGGCCTCGCCGGGCTGGCAGTACTCGTTGATCAGCCCGGCGGTGCTCCAGCTGAGATAGTACTTCATCTGGTTGCTCGCGAACTGCGGCAGCGCGCCCACGCGCATCTCGACTGACCGCGCCATCTCGAGTGACGCCGCGAGGCTCCCGCCCACGATGTTGACCGCCCCCGGCGCCAGCCCGCACTGCGGCATGAAGGTGACACCGCGGGCCCGGCGCGCGAGCTGCCGGATGAACGCCGTCGTCGCGACGTCCTCGGTGAGATCGAAATACGCCACGCGCGCCCGCGCGCACGCTTCCGCGACAGCCTGGTTCAGGTAATACGGTGCGGCACTGACCAACGCGTCGCAGCGATTCACGAAGGCGTCGAGCGCCGGCCGGCGCTTCACGTCCAGCCGCTGCGCGCCGGACTTTCGCAGTCCGCCGAGATCCGGCCTGGACCGGACGTCGCCGAGGACGACGGCGTCGCAGAACTCACAGGACTCGAGCAACGTCGCGATGGTGGTGCCGATCTTGCCGGCGCCGATGATGCCGATATTCATACCCGTGTTTCTGCCAAACCCGGGCCTCGCGTAAAGCCGGCGGTTTCCGCGGGATGAATCGTCACGACTTCGAATCAACCCCTCCGGCTGAAAATCCAGAGTCATTTTGACATTCCAGACACTTGCGCGTTGACGCCATGAGAATCCGGTTTCCTAACTGATAACAGTCACGGGCGGCGCCGCCGAGGCCAACGACCGCCTTTCATCACGGCGCGGGGCAGCCAGGCCACAGGAACGAGCAAGCGCAGCAGAAGCTTATGAAACCACCGATTGTCACTCGCGCCGGACCATGGCGCTCACCCGAGGCGAAGCAGGGCCGGCAATCGCGCGGCAGGACAGCCCGCTTCGCCGCGTTGCTCGCCCTGCTCGCGGCTTCTCCCGCATCGTCGGCTGCGCCCGAGGCGTTTGCCACCGGCCCGAACAACACCGGGCAATTGCCGCGCGGCAAGGAAGCGGACGGCATTGCCGGCGATTTCGTCCTGCGCAACAACAAGGTCGCCGCCGTCATTTCCGCCAACCTTCCCCTGCGGCGCGCCAATATGAGCACGTTCTATGGCGCGACGGGCATCACCCCCGGCTGCCTTTACGACCTGACGCTGCGCGGAGCGAACAACGATCAGCTCACGATCTTTTCGCCGGCCGGCCAGATGGGCCCGGTTGCGCACGTGCGGATCGTCAGGGACGGCAGCGACGGCGAGGCCCTCATTGAGACGTTTGTGAGCGCGCCCGGCAACAATGGCTTGTCCAAGCGCCATGAATACCGTTTGCGCGACGACTGGCAGGGCGTGCTGGTGACGACCACGTTGCGCAACGAAGGCGAAACGCCGTTGAAAGCCGCCACCGATGATCGCTGGGCCACGTTCGCGCTTAGCGGCTCGATCTTCGGGGTCACCTGGGCCGACGCCGTCGATCCGGCCGACAAGGCGGGTTACGCGTATGGCATTGTCGATGGCCCGCCGGTGAGCGGCACGCGGGACCTGAAGCCCGGCGAGACGCTGAGCTACTCGCGCTTTCTCGCCGTCGGCACCTCGCCGGCGGAAGCCGTCGGACTCGTCGCGGCGCGCCGGGGAAAAACTGGCCTGGTGTCCGGCCACGTGCGCGAAGCCGATGGTGCGGCGGTGACAACGGCGGCGTTGACCATCCGCAGCGCGGCGAACCCTGATACGCGCACCATCGCCTACCCGGATGGCCAGGGGCGATTCACCTTCCACCTGCCCGAGGGCGAGTATTCCGTCGAGGCGGCGGATTCCGGCCGCGCGCCGGTGAAGCGCCCGCTGAAACTAATCGCCGGTGGAAATGCGCAAGTGGACGTCACCATGGTTCGTGCGGCCGGGGTGAATCTCGAGATCGCGGATGAGCAAGGCCGCAGCATTCCGTGCAAGGTGCAGTTCCACGGGATCGAAGGGACGAAATCGCCGCACCTCGGTCCCCAAAACCGCGCGCATGGCTGTGTGGACCAGTACCATTCGGCCCAAGGCCGTTTCCGCGTGCCGTTGCCGCCCGGCAAATACAAGGTCATCGTCACGCGGGGCATCGAATACAGCCATCTTCAGCAGACGATCGATCTCCGCCCGGAAAAAGCCGTCCAGGTGAAAGGCGTCCTGCATCGGCTGGTGGACACGACCGGCTGGATCAGCGCCGATTATCACAGCCATTCCACGCCGAGCGGCGACAATACCTGCGGGACCGACGATCGGATCATCAATCTGGCCGCCGAGCACATCGAGTTTGCGCCCACGACCGAACACAACCGGCTGTACGATTGGCGACCCAACATCGGCAAGCTGGGGCTGGGCGACTTCATTCATACCGTTCCCGGCATTGAGCTCACCGGCGGCGGCGCCCACATGAACTCGTTCCCGTTCAGCCCGGAACCGTTCAAGCAGGACAATGGCGCGCCGGTCTGGAACCCCGACTCGCGCATCACCGCCATCACGCTGCGCGACTGGCAAGGCGCCGAGCCGGACCGCTGGATCCAGATCAATCATCCGGACATGGTGGCGAACTTCATCGATCGCAACGCCGATGGCGAGGTGGACGGCGGGTTTCGCGGGCTGGCGGAGTTAATCGACGGCATCGAGACGCAGAACTACGCCACGAGCGAGCTGTTGAGCGGACGGCCGTTTCGCGTCGGAAAGAACAACGTGCGGCAGGATGTCGTGCTCTACCATCGCGAGTTCATCTGGCTGCAAATGCTCAATCGCGGCCACCGCTATGCTGCGATGGCGGTCAGCGACGCGCACTCCGTTTATGGCAATGGCGTCGGCAGCTGGCGGATGTATATGCCGAGCAAGTCCGACCATCCGCCCGAAATCGACTGGCGCGAGAACAGCCGGCACGCGAAGGCCGGCCGGTCGATCCTGACCAGCGGTCCCTTCCTTCAGGTTCGGACCGACGACGGCACCCTGCCGGGCGGCACGACCCGCGCTTCCGGCGGCGTGAAGCTGAGCGTGAAAGTCCAATGCACCGACTGGATCGATATCGATCGCGTGCAGGTGCTGGTAAACGGCCGCCCGCGGAAGGAATACAACTTCACCCGCCAGACGCACGCGGACTGGTTCAGCAATGGCATCATCAAATTTGAGCGGACGATCGCTGTGCCGCTCAGCCAGGACGCGCACATCATCGTGGTCGCCGTCGGCGAGAAGTTCGATCTCTCAACCGGCTACGGCACGAGCCCGCAATCCCGGCTGAAGCCGTTCGCCTATCACAATCCGATCTTCGTCGATGTGGACGGCAGCGGTTTCACGCCCGACGGCGACCTGCTGGACTGGCCGCTGCCGGTGAAAAAGCTGACGGTCGAGGAAGTGCGTAAACTGACGGCCGGGTTGTAGGCATATTCGGCAGACCGGGGACGCAGCTGGCTCGCTAACGGCCGGAGGTCGGAGACACCACCTTCAATCCCAGCGCCTTCTCGACGCTGTCCTTGAGTTCGCGACCGCTAAGGGGGTTGCGGAATGTCGCGCGATCCAGCGGCACACGCCACGTCTCAATCTTGCCGCCGGGCCGCCTGCCACCACACGACGCCGAGCGCAAGCACGGCGGCGGCCAGTGTGATTCGCCATCCGGACTTCGACGGCAGGACACGCGGTGGACTCGGTTCGCCCGCGGCCGCGCCAGTTCCCGGAGCGGGTGTGCGCGACTGTCCAAGCAGGCGCTCCACCTGCTCGACGAATTGCGGCGAGGGCACGCCCTTGGGCAGCCGTGTCCATTGGCTGCGCAGGAACGCATCTGGCACCGACGCGCCGGCCTCCGTCGTGTCGTCGACGACGATGGGCACGATGAACGGCACGCCCTTCGCGATGCGCAGGGCGCGCTCCTCCGCGAGGGTCCACTCCAGCCGGAAATAACCTTCGCCGCGCGCCTGCGTGTGCGCAGAGATGATTGGCACGAAAAGCGCGCACTCCTTGATCTGACGGCGGATGTTCTGGTCCCACGCATCGCCGCCGCGCAATTCGCTCTGGTCAATCCACGTTTCAACCCCAAAGGCGCGCAGCGCGTCGGCGATGCGCCGGGCGGCGTCGGAATCCTCACGCGCGTAACTGAGGAAGACTGCCTTGTTCGCGTTATCAGGCATGCTCAGCGGAGCGGAATGCGCCCGCCCATTTCTCGCCAAGTTTCCTGCCCGGGACGAGGTAATTTTTCCGCGGATGCGCCGGAGGCGCACAAGTCTCGCGGCTCTGCCCGCCTCTGGCGGGATCAACGCGGATAACTTGCAGCGTTTGGTTTCATCCGCTTTCGCGTCAGCGCAGGCTCGCGCCAACGTGGGCTTTTTCGAGTTATCTCATGCTCACGCCGCGGTCGCCGTGGCCGGGCTGACGCGCGTGCACCTTGCCCGGGGCAAACAATCGCAGCATCGGGGCGGAACTCCGGCGCGTGGCACGGTTCAAGAGATGGCATTTGCACCCGCCCAATCTTTTGCCAATGTTCGACCCTTACTTCCACGCCAGCCGCGGT
>JACQWL010000557.1 GCA_016209255.1 Verrucomicrobiota bacterium | reverse complement strand
GTCGAGCACGGCGAGTTGCGCCTTCAGCGGTTCCACTCTCGCGGTTGGGAGACACTCAAAAATGTGGTCAGGGGCCCGGCCGACAAGCTGGGCGAACGCGGCGTTGGAGTGCAGGATCCGGCCGTCGCCATCCGTGAGGACAATCGCGTCGGGTGAGTGGGCGATGGCCGTCTCGAAACGCGCGCGTTCGTCGCAAAGCTGGCGAAAACGATTGAGCCGCGCGATCGTGCGAACGCGCGTCCGCAATTCGATCGGGTCCACGGGCTTGTTGAGAAACTCATCCGCACCCGCTGCCAGCCCGCGCAGACGCGAACCGCGCCCCTCCAGGGCGGTGAGCAGAATAATCGGGACCTGACGCAATACGGGATTCGCGCGCAGCTGCCGGCAGACCTCGAAGCCATCCAGGCCCGGCATCAGCACATCCAGCACCACGACGTCCGGCGGTGTCCGCGCCGCAATCTGGAGCGCCTGGGTGCCGTCCTCCGCCAGCAACACGGTATAATTCTCCGTCGCAAGCACCCCGCAGAGCAATTGTCGGCTGGCCTCATCATCATCGACTACAAGGACGGTGCTCGAACCGGACATGGACGCGAAAATGCCGAATGCCGGCGCAAAGGCCAGAAAACTATCTCAGAAACTGCCGTTCGCCGAACCAGTAAAGCTAGACGCGCCGGTGCGCCGGCGTTGGCTGAAATTTAAAAACAAAAAGGCCCCGGAGTTTTTGAGGCTCCGGAGCCAATTTGTGGGAGTGGGCGTTCGCCACGCGCTCTTTCCCGGCGGCACACGCTTTGGCGCTCTCGCTTTCGCGGGCGGTGTGCTTCCCGACGCCACTCTCCGCGGCATGCGGATGTCTCGGTCTCATGGCGGGACCGTCCTGACCGTTGCCGGTCCGGATCTTTGAGTGAGGCCTCTTCGCCCGGTTCGGACGCTCCCTGCCGGGAGCGGCGCGCCGGACGTGGTGCTGACACGCCTGCAATTTTCACTGTCTCGCGTCGGCACCCTTACCACGGGGACGGCACCGGCTTTTGGCCGGTCGTTGGCCCCGCGTTACGGGTCTGACCTCTTAACTCTCAGGTTGCTTTCGCTCTTGCAGCGGGGTGACGCGTTTTTTACGCCCCCCCATTGAGGAGTTTCGCGGACTTTGCCTAGGTCCGTTCGCTCCCCGCCGCCGCGACTCCATTGCGCGCCCTGCTCGTGCTGCGAGCCGGGCCTTTTGGCGGGGTCGTCCCGCCGGGAATCGCGACTGCGTTCTGGTCTGCGCAGTAGCAACCAAAACCCTCTGGGGTAACTGCGTCGGCGCACGGGTCGAAACAGCCCGCGGGCCTGACTCGGCTCGTGCGCGGTTTCTAATCGCGCCTCGCCGCTCAGTTCCTGGTTCGTGGATGGACTGACCGGACACGACTCCGGCCAGAGGAACTGGTGATATATGCCTCGCAACCGCTCACGCGGTCTGGAGGGGAAGGCGGCACCAGCTGCCGCCAGCCTTTCCCCGGTCGCCCGGGATTATCCCAGCCGTGCTCTCGGCGACTTTTTTCAGGCCGCCGCGCTGCGACTGTTCTATCAAGGAACAGGGAGGACAGTGGGGTGCAGGCGGACGAAATGAAGCCTTTGTTCTGAACAACTTCTTCACCGCGAAAACCGGTGAATAACTTGGGAGCAAACTGGCTCACCGGTTATTCACCGGTTTTCGCTGCACGAAAAGCGAATTTAGGTTTTGCTGCGCAAAACCTCATGCCGCCGCGATCGCTGCCGATTTACGAACTCGAAAATGCCCTGGTCGCCTCGCTGCGGGCCCAGGGCCGGCTGATCGTGCAGGCTCCGACCGGGTCGGGCAAGTCGACGCAGATTCCGCAGATGCTGCTCAACCACGGGCTGCTCGGCCCGCGCGGCGAAGTCGTCGTACTGCAACCGCGGCGGCTGGCGACCCGGATGCTCGCCAAGCGGGTCGCCGAGGAAGTGGGCACGACTCTCGGCGACCGGGTGGGCTATCAGATTCGGCTCGAATCCCGCGTGAGCGAGCAGACGCGGATCCGCTTCGTGACGGAGGGAATTTTGCTGCGGCAGATGTCGTTCGACGCGTCGCTCCGCGGGATCGCCGCCATCGTGTTCGACGAGTTTCACGAACGGCATCTTTACGGGGACATTTCGCTCGCCCGCGCCGTGCAGATCCAGCAAGCGACGCGGCCCGATCTGAAACTGCTCGTGATGTCGGCGACCCTCGAAGCCGGCGCGCTGCGGAACTACCTCGCGCCGTGCGCGGTGCTCGCCTCGCAGGGCCGCAGCTTCCCGGTGCGGATCGAATACCTGCCGAAGCGGGTGGACTTCGAGCACGAACCGGTGTGGGAGGTCGCGGCGCGCGAGTGCGAACGCGTGGCGGGCATGTCGTCGGGCGATATGCTCGTGTTCATGCCGGGCGCCTACGAAATCGGCCGGACGGTGCAGGCGATTCAGGGCCTGAGGGGGCTCCGCGCTTTCGTGGTGTTTCCGCTCCACGGCGAATTGCCGCCCGAGCAGCAGGATCGCGCCGTCGAGCGCTACGACGCCCGGAAGATCATCGTGTCGACCAACGTGGCCGAGACGTCGCTGACGATCGACGGCGTGACGACCGTGGTCGACTGCGGGCTGGCGCGCATGGCGCGGTTCGACCCGCGCCGCGGCATCAACACGCTGCTAATCGAAAAAATCTCCGCGGCGAGCGCCGACCAGCGTGCGGGCCGCGCGGGCCGGACGGCGCCGGGCGTGTGCGTGCGGCTCTGGACGGAACGGGAGCACGGGCAGCGCGCGCCGCAGGAACTGCCGGAGGTGAAGCGGCTCGACCTGTCGGAGGTCGTGCTGACGCTGAAGGCGAGCGGGATCGTGGACATCTTCGCGTTTCCGTGGCTCGAGAAGCCGGAGCCAAAGGCGCTCGAGCGGGCGGAATCGCTGCTGGCAGATCTGGGGGCCTTGGGAGCGCGACCGCCCCCGGTCGCAGGTGCAGAAATGCGACCGGGGGCCGTCGCGCTCCCATCCATCACCGACATCGGCCGGAAGATGCTCCGGTTCCCGGTGCACCCGCGTTACGCCCGGATGTTTCTCGCGGCGCAGGAACGCGGCTGTGTGCGGTCCGTGGCGCTGATGGCGGCGCTCACACAGGGACGAAATTTTCTGCTGCGCGGCGTCGACAAGCGCACGGACGAGGCGCGCGAGGATGTGCTGGGCGAGGAACACGAGAGCGATTTCTTCTTGCTCATGCGCGCGTGGCGCTACGCCGGGCGGAACGATTTTTCGCTGGAGGCGTGCCGGCGGCTCGGTATCCACACACAGGGTGCGCGTCAGGTCGGGCCGCTGTTCAAGCAGTTTCTCGAGATCGCGGCCAAGGAGGGGCTGGATATTGCCGAGCGGCGCGTCGATGGCGCCGAGGTGCGGAAATGTGTTCTCGCCGGGTTTTCCGACCAGCTGGCGAAGCGGCTCGATGCCGGGACTCTCCGCTGCGAACTCGTGCACAACCGGCGCGGCGTGCTGGCGCGCGAAAGCGCAATTCAACAAGCGAAACTGCTCGTCGCGGCGGAAGTCAGCGAGATCGGCCGGGGCGATGGCGAGGTGAACACCCTGCTGTCGCTGGCGACGGCGGTCGACGAGGCGTGGTTGAAGGAGATTTTTCCCGACGACTACCTCGAGACGCGCGGCGTGGTTTACGACGAGCAGGCGAAGCGCGTGGTGTCGCGGCGCGAACGGAGGTTTCGCGATCTCGTGCTCGAGTCGAAGTCGAGCAGCGACGAGGCGCCGCTCGACGCGGCGGCGGCGTTGCTGACGAAGGAAGTGCTCGCCGGTCGAATCAAGCTCGAGGCTTGGGACGAGTCGGTCGAGCAGTGGATCACCCGCGTGAACCGCCTGGCCGAGTGGTTCCCGGAACTGGAGGTGAACCCGATCACCGACGCCGACCGGGCAACGCTGATCGAGCAGATTTGCTACGGCGAACTGGGTTATCGTGACATCAAGGACAAGCCGGTGATGCCGATCCTGAAGGACTGGCTGACGGCAGAGCAACTCGCAGTAATCGACGACTATCTGCCCGAGCGGCTGACGATGGCGAACGGGCGGCGCGCGCGGCTGGCCTACGCGAAGGAAGGGCCGCCGGTGTTGAGCGCGCGAATCCAGGAACTCTACGGCATCGAGGGGAAATTTGCCATCGGGCACGGCCGGGTGCCGGTGAAGATCGAAGTGCTCGCGCCGAACCAGCGGCCGATTCAGGTGACCGACGATCTGACCGCGTTCTGGCGCGACATGTATCCGAAAATAAAGGCGGAATTGGCGCGGCGATATCCACGCCACGAATGGCGGTGAGTCTTTTTGGGCGGTTGGCGGAAGGGGCAATTTTTCTCGTCGGCAGGCGTCTCGATCGTCAGCGTCGAAACCACGGTGAAAGAGCAAACCCCAATTGGAAAACCACCCGTTCAAAACTCGAAGGAACCACAGCCTATGAAAACGAAGGATTCACAACCAACGGAAACAGGCGGGAACACGATCCAGCCCCAGCGGCCGGGCCTTACCCGGCGCACCTTCATCCGGGCCGGAGGAGCCGCCGCCACGGCCTTTACGATCATGCCGCGGCACGTGTTGGGCGGGGCGGGATTTGTCGCTCCCAGCGAGAAGATCACCGTGGCTTACATCGGCTGCGGCACACAGGGAATCAGGGAGTTGCTGAGGATGCTCACGATTCCGGAGGTGCAGGTGGTCGCCGTCTGCGACCCGGTCAAAGACAGCCACGACTACGTGGACTGGTCGAAAGATGGCCTGCGATCATCCATTGCCAGCGCGCTGGGCAAAGCGGATTGGAGACGGGGCGCGCCGGGCATTCCTGGAGGCCGGGACGTCGCAAAAGAAATCGTCGAGACCTATTATGCGACCCAAAGGGCTTCGGAGAATTTCAGGGGATGCGCGTCGTATGCCGATTTTCGAGAGCTGTTGGAGAAGGAAAAGGACGTGAACGCGGTCAAGGTCATGACGCCCGACCATCTCCATGCAACCGTCGCCATTGCCGCGATGAAGAAGGGCAAGCATGTCCTGATGCACAAGCCGATTGCCAACCGGCTGCAGGAGGCCCGATTGGTCGTCGAGACCGCGCGTGCGACGAAAGTCTTCACCCACTTTCTGCCGGCCAGCGACGGAGCCCAAATCCGCGCCATTAAGAATTGGATCGACGATGGCGCGATCGGTGCGCTGCGCGAAATACACAACTGGTCGAACCGGCCGATGTGGCCCCAGTATCCGGCGATTCCGACGGAGACGCCGCCAATTCCGGATGGCTTTGACTGGACGCTCTGGCTGGGACCCTCGCTGGATCGGCCTTATCATCCAAACTACACCCATGCCGTATTCCGCGGCTGGTATGAGTTCGGCGGAGGGTCGCTGGCGGATATGGGCCATTACAGCCTCTGGCCGGTATTCACGCAGTTCGATCTCGACAGCCCGATTGCCGTGGAATCGAGGCCCTCCCATGTCTGCACGCTCAGCGGCACCGTAGCCGTGAGGCTGAAAAACGATTACTCCTTCCCGGCTGCGTGCACGATTCGCTTCAAGTTCGCGGCCAAGGGAAGCCGGCCACCGCTGGACATCTTCTGGTACGACGGCTCGATGAAGCCGCCTACGCCCGAGGAGTTGGAAGCGGACAACAAGGAATTGCAGCCTGAAGGGATGATGTTCGTCGGTGCCAAGGGCAAAATACTCGCGGGTTTTCGCGGGGAAACCCCGCAGATCATTCCCGAGCAGAAGATGCGTGAATACCGGGCGGCGAAGAACCTGCCTGAACCGGCCCCGAGTCAACGCGGCCAAGGCCAGCCGCAGGGCCGGAGTGACGCCGCATGGGTGGCCGCCCTCAGGGCTGGCACTTCCACGTATGGAGATTTCCTGCTGGCCGGCCCGATTTCGGATGCGTTCAACCTGGGCGCGGTTTCGTTGCGCCTAGGTGGCAGGAGGCTGCTCTTTGACGCCGCCGGCGCGAAAGTCACCAATGTCGTCGATGCGAACAAACTCCTGGCGCGCGAATATCGAAAAGGCTGGGAGCTGACGGGCTAACCTGGACATTTCACACTCTTCTCTCATGCGCAGCCACACAGTGTTCGAAAATCGTAGCCGCGGTCGCAACCGTTTGGAGCGTCCAGGCTATTGGCAAAACCCTGGTCGCCTTTGGCGCCGCCGGAGGCGGGTAAACCGCTGCGGCTTGCCCGCCTCCGGCGGGTTTTGCTTGTAGCCCGCATTTCCCGCACACTCACGATTCCACCCCGCCTGTGCGCTCTTGGACGGCCGAAAATACCGCTGAGAGTGTGAAAAATGCGGGCTAAGCCGTGGCGATTCAGTCGAAGG
>JACQWL010000564.1 GCA_016209255.1 Verrucomicrobiota bacterium | reverse complement strand
CCCAAAACCTTCGCGACTACAACGCGAACCCGCTGCTGAGAGTTTATTACTATTCGAAGAAAAACGTCGATTTGAACCTCAAGTACAAGTGGCATCCCCGGCTCACGGTTTTCGTTGACGTGATCAACATCTTCGACGATCCGATTGCCAACGCCTTCATCTATACCTACAACCGGACCCGGTTCAACCAGGTCTTCACTCCGGCAATCAAGGCGGGCATTTCCGGGCGCTTTTAGCGGCGCCCATTGCGCGAACCGATCCCGCTCAAACTGGCGGGTGGAAAGCCGCCGCTCCGACGAGTTTGACCTTCAGGCGGGGTAATCTCAGCTATACCCCCAACGGGCCCGACGGCAATCCGGGCACGATTGACCCGGCGACCCCCTATCTCATGCAGGTGTACGTAGCACAGCGTGGTGGACGATTAATCTGTGGAACCTAATCCTTCCTTCCCTCTCACCCGGCGCGCGTTTCTGGCGCAAGGCGGCGCCGCGGGCGCGCTCGCGCTCGAATCGCTGCGGTATGTGCGCCGGCAGTACCGTTGCCGATGGCGCGCATCTGTTCGAGGCGGTCGCGGATAGCGAGGACCTGCACCTCGTCGAGTTCGCCGGTGACCTCCTTGCGGTAACGGGCGATGAACGGCACAGTTGCGCCCTCGGCGTCTGCCGATGTCGGCAGAATTGGGTGCTGCACCACGGTCCAAAACCGGCCGAAACGAAGGCGCCGGGCCAAGCACCGGCCGGTTCACGGCAGTTCGTATATTTTGACCAGCGCGTCGCCGGGCGCTACTCCCTTTTGCCCTTCTTCGCCGCTCGGGGCACCGCGGCATTCATTCCTTTGCGCCAGCTCCACATCTGCTCCCAGCGGGCCGGGTCCGCGATGGCCGGATCGAAGCGGGAGGCATCCACCGCTATATAGAGCTCGCGGAACCGGGCCGGATCATATTGCGAGTTTGGCGTGTTGGTCTGGGCGCCCACCTCCTTCCGCCAGGCGGCCAAGGCGGCCCGCATCTGCGCCACCCGCCCCGGCTGCCGGGCCGCCACGTCGTGCTGCTCCCGGATATCGATGCCCAGGTCGTAGAGTTCCGCTTTGGCGTCGTCGTAGTATTCAACCAGCATCCAGTTGCCATCGCGCACGGCACCGGTCGGGCGGCTGCCCTGGTTGGTGTAATGGGGAAAGTGCCAGAAGAACGTGCGGGCCGGCGCGGGAGCCCTGCCAGTCAGGAACGCAGCGAGGCTGACGCCGTCGAGACCGGACGGCGGCCGTTCGCCGATCAGTTCGAGCAAGGTGGGAATCCAGTCGGTATTGATGACCGGATCGTCCACGACGCGGCCAGCCGGCACGTGCCCCGGCCACCGGACGATCAGCGGGATGCGCAGTCCGCCCTGGTAGACGAATCCCTTGCCCGCGCGATACGGCGTGTTGTGCGTGATTTTTGGATGCGTTCCCTCGGGTACGTGCAATCCGCCGTTGTCCGAGGTGAAGATCACGATCGTTTTCCGGGCCAGCTGCAGCGCTTCGAGTCTGGCCAGGAGCCGACCAACGGTGTCATCGAGCGTCTCGATCACGCCGGCATAAACCGGATCGAACGCGGCGGCGTTGTTCGCAATGCGGCGCGGCTGCGCGGCGTAGGGGATGTGCGGCGTGTTGTGGGCGAGATAGACGAAAAAGGGGCGATTCCGGTTGGCCTCGATGAACGCTTCCACCGCGGCCGTCTGGTCGTATTCGCCCTTCCCGCCTTCGGTGTCGGAAGGCTTGGTGTTGGCGCTGCCGACGTGGTACGTGTCAAAACCCTGTTCGAGCGGACCGAATCCGTTGCCGCCCACGTGCCATTTTCCGAAGGCACCGGAGACGTAACCAAACGCCTTCATATATTCAGGGATCATTTTCTCCCCCAGCGGCACCTGCATCTGGATTTCCGGATGGAGCAGTTTTTGCGATACGGCGTCGGGCCGGCCCGGGAGAAAGGTCGTCAGGTGCAGCCGTGCGGGCGCCTTGCCGGTCAGAATCGCGGCGCGCGACGGTGAGCAGATCGGCTGGGCACAATAGGCGGCGGTGAACAGCGTGCCCTGCGTCGCCAGGCGATCGAGATGGGGAGTTCGATGATCCTGCCGGCCGTAGCAGTGGAGATCGTTGATGCCGAGGTCATCGCACAGGATGAACAGGATGTTCGGTCGGCCTGGTTCGGCGCCCCGGGAAGCCGGGCCGAACGCGAGCAGCCCCGCGAGCGCCAAGAGTGAGAATCGCAAGGCGGTTTTCATGTGCAGAGGTGTAACACCAAACCCGTCCGCCACACAAGCAGCGGTACTCCGACCCGTGGAAGACGCCAGCGCCGTGGGACCGTCGTCGCTCCCGGCCTCGTTGAGCACCAGCGGATCGGGCAAGCCCGCCCGCGACGGCATCGCCGCGAGCAGACATATCGCCGTCAGGATTCGAGTCATGATTTACCCGGTTCAAGACCGCCACGAGACCGCCGTTGACGCGACACCCGAAGTGCCCGAGACATTGCCTCGGGGGTTGCCCCGCGGATGTTTGCCATCCGAAGGGCAACCCGCGCCCGGCCGTTGGCGTTTCCTGCCACTCAGAAACGCCCCTGAACCCCGGCCGCGATGGTCGGATACACGGATCGGATCCTGGCCACCCGCGCCTCGGAATCGTCACGTTCCCGCTCGAGGTGTTCGCCGGGACCGGACTCGAGATCAAACAGAAGACGGCGTTTGCGAAAACCTTCACGCTCTCGCGCGCCAACAGATCGCGTTCATCCGACCGGCCGCCGGCACGCCGGGGTCACCGGGTGCCGCCCCGGAGTTCACCGTCCATTTCAACCAGGGCATCGAGCATCTTCACCGAGGCCTGGAACTCGAGAAAGTTGGTGCCGGGCCACGTCTCATACCTGCCGAGTTCGAAATGCCGCGGTGTCCTGAAGCTTTTTGAGCGTCTCGCAATACATCCCGAAATAGTCGGCGGAGATGTGTCGCGGGCCGACTCCGCCCATATAGTGCAGCGAGTAGGCCGTGTATACGGAGATGGGCCGTCCGTTGGGTTCGCGCAGGGCGATGAAGGAGATCGTGGGATCGATGGGTCCGGCCGGCTCCACCAGATCGGCGCTGCCCGCGGGGGGATTCATCTTCACCCGGTCGATCTTGCCAAAGGGATTGGGCGGCACGGTGCCCTCGCGCATGAACCAACGCCGGTTGTTGAGATGCTCCGGCGCCTCGGCGGTGCCGAACGCGATTTGCGCCGGCCGCAGGAGGTTCGCCGCCCGCCGCCCGCCGTCCGCGATCCGTCGCGCCACGAACGAAACTCCAGCGCGGGGCGAAACGACCTTCAATGGCCCGCTCCCCCCAATCTTGGGGTTGTCTCGATTCTCGATTTGACCCTTCTTCGCTGTTTTGTCGACCGAACCGTCAGGTCATCATCTTCAAGGCCTGCAGCTTCGCCTTGAGCTGTTCCATTTCAGCGTCCGACAGGGAGTGGTAAGGCTTGCGACGCCAGCGTGCGGAAAGACCAAACAATTCGAGCATGCCGTGTGCGCCCGCATCCCAGCTGCCGGGCAGGGCGACGAGGTAGTCGAGCAACGGCATCTCGTAGTCACTGATCACCCGTCGGGCGGATGCGAGATCGCCGGCTTGAAAAGCCTGCCAATAGCGACGCGACAGATCGGGTCGAACACCGACGAGCAGCGACAAATAGCCGTCGCACCCGTAGGGGTGGACATCGAGATGGTTCTGCTTTAGGACCGTAAAGACGGCCCACCGGTCGTGCACCAGCAACGCCATCTTGCGACCGAACTGCCCGCAAAAGTCGTCCTTGATTGCGACGATGTTTTCGACCCGCTCCAGGCACAAGCGCAGCGTGCTCAACCCAAACTCGACGCCGCGCGGAAGGAACACATTGGTGACGAGCATCACCGGGAGGTGCTCCGCGATCGTAGAGTAATGCTCCGTCAGTGTTTCCGGCGTGGATGAATTTCCCCAGTCGGGCGGCAGCACCATGTACACATCGGCGCCCGCATCGCGGGCGAACTTGGCGAACTCGACCGACTGCGGGGTTCCATAGGTGCGTGCCGCCACGACCACCATGGCGCGGCCCGCGCAGTGTTCGATGGTCGCCTTGGTCACATCGGCAATCTCTTGGTCACTCAAAATGATGTAGTGGCTGTCCCCCGCCGTCAGCAGCACAGTCTTGCCGCCTGCGGCGATGGTGAAGTCGATCTGTTGGCACAGACCGGCGTAATCTATGCTCCCGTCGCGCAAGAACGGCGTGTAGATGGACCAGATCGGCCCGGTCAGCGCGGCGCGGATTTCGTCGCGGCTTGGTCTTTTTTCCATGGCTTTATTTAACCTGGTTACGGCAGTTGGCTAAACGCTAATCTTCGCTATTCCGCGCTAATTCTGGAAAAGGAATCTTGTGAGACCGTCCGATTCTCCGATTAGGTGAATCTCTGAAAATATTCGGTTATTGGTTCAATCCCTTCCTGATAGATTATTAGCGAAGTTTACCCGCTATAGGCAGCGCCAGAGGCGACCAGGGATTAGCGTTTTCTCCTTCTGCCGTTTTAAAGTTTAATCGCGCCGTTCGGATGTCGGCGCTGTCGCACGGGAGCCGGTGGGTGGGAGTGCCGCCAGTAAGGCGCCGGCCTCTTCGCTATTATGGGACGGCTGCAGGAAGCTCAGAAGATATCCGGAGACCAATCCCGTTATGCAGCCAACAACGAAATACCACATCCAGTGGATGGGCGTGAAATAGGTCACATAAACCGTCGCGGCGGCACCGACGATGGCTCCAGCGGTCACGCCAAAGGAATTCGCCCGTTTCGACAGCATGCCGAGCAAGAACATGCCCAGCAGCGGTCCGGCGAACGGGCTCATCACCTTGGCGACGATCGCAAAGATCGTGTCATTTCCTCCCATGAGTGTGGCGCTCAGCATGACCAAGACACCCCAGACGCAGGTGATCACCTTGGCGTGAAACACGCCTGTTTTTTCGCTTGCATCTTTTTTGCGGAAGCGGGTGAAGAAATCGACGTAGGTCGCCGTGCTCAGCGAGTTGAGGCCGGCGGAAAAACTGGACATGGTTCCCGCGAACAGTCCGGCGATCACGATCGCTCCCAGTGTGCCCGGCAGCCCGTGGCTGATAAAGTGCGACATGACGCGGTTGGAATCAGTAAGACCGCCCACCCACTCATAACCCGGAATGTTCAGAAAATGGGAGTAATACGCCGTCAGGAAGACACCGGTGCCAAACATCAGCGCATTTGTTGGCAGGTTGAGGAGACTTCCACCGATGAGTGAGGCCACCATCTCCTTGCGGGAGCCGGCGGCCAGGTAGCGCTGTACCAACACCTGGTCGCTGCCATAGGAGCCGACCATCGAGATAAACGCCCAAGCTATCACGGCCCAGAAATTCATCTCGGTGAGGCTGAACCCGAACTCAAACGCCCGCGTATGGCTGGGGGCATTCGTTTTGCCAGGCAACCAGGGCGCAGTTGAGGGTAAAGGATTGGAGGCAATCTGCCAGATAGACGCGAGGTCCCAGTGGAAAGCCATCGACACGCCCACCAACACCGCGATGAGACCGCCGATCAGGACAAAGAATTGGATCACATCGGTCCACAGGACGGCCTTCATTCCGCCGAACACCGTATACAGCGTGGTCAAGCCACCCAGAATCAAGACGCCGATCCAAATTCGAACGCCCATGACCTGCGCGAAAACCAGAGCCGCGGCATATAACGCAACGGCAATGTGGCTTCCGCGCGTCAACACAAACAGGGCCGATGCCACCGTCCGGACCTGGACATTGAACCGGCGCTCCAAATATTCGTAGACGGTGAACACCTTCTGCCGGGCAAGAAAGGGCACAAAGAGCAGCGAGACGAACAGCCCCGCGAAGGGAAAGGCGAGGGTGGCGACCGACAACTGCAGATCGCTTTCGAACACAATCGCGGCACATCCCAGGTAGCTGATGGCCGTCGTGTCCGAACTGATGATGGAGATGGCAACTGCCCACCAAGGGGCCGACCTTTCCGCCAAGTAGTAACCTTCAACGCTCTTTTGACTTCTGGCGAACCAGAGCCCGACGATCAGGCTGACCAACACATACAGGATCAGGATCGCGTATTGAGGTGATGAAAAGCCGGCTTGCATGGGGATGACCAAATGCCTCGAGACTTGCCCGGAGGGTCGCTACGGTCGTCGGGGAGGAGCCGCGGCGGGTTCGGCATTCGGGTCGACCTTGACCCACTGGCCGGTAACGGAACTCTTCTCGGCCGACGCGAGCGTGGCGCTCGACTGCTGGCTCAGGGCGTAGCTCTGGGGCCAGGTTTTCTTTCCCTGGATTGCATCGATGAAGGTGCTGATTTCCTCCAGATACATTTCTTCGATCACGCTGCCAATGGCGCCGAAGTTTTGCTGACGGGGCGCCTTGTCGGCGGCGGTCTGCACGGCGAGGTCGCCACTGTAAATATCCCACGTGATCATCCCCTTGGTGCCGAAGCAGCAGCCGCGACGGTAATCGACGGGGCACGACATCGTGATGGTGAGCTGGCCAATGCCGCCGGTTCGCAGGCGCATGGAGAGACTCCAGGTATCCTCGGTGTCGTCGGGCAGGGCGCCGTATTTTTCGAAGCGCCCAGCCACCTCGGTGGCCGGTCCGAAGAGGGGATTCAGCCAGTTCAGTTCAAACGGGATCATCTCGCGCGAGGGCGCCGTGTTGCGGTGGCGCGCGTAGTATTCCTGGCCTTCGCCGGTGTGCCACCCGGGCATAAAAGTGGCCATGAAGAACTGGTAGCTGAGGAGCGATCCGAGCTGGTCGCGCACGGATGATCCCAGCGCCCTGACCACCGGCAAATACAGCAGGGAGGCCGAGGGCGCGCTCACGAGTTTCTTCTGGCGGGACACGCGTTCGATCTCGGCCGCGCCGTAGGACCAGATATCGGCCTCGATGAAGTGGTGCAGCCCGCGCTCGAGCGCGAGCTTGATGTAGCCACCCTTGGTGCCGGGCGGGGTGGAAATTACGAGCGCTTCAGGGTCCCAGGCGAGCGCATCCTCGAACCGGCTGAAGACCGTGAGGCCGAAGCGCTCTTGCGCGCGCTGGCGGCGGTCCTCGCGCTCGTCGTACATCGCGAGCGAAAGATCTTTGCGTTGATGGAGGTCCCGCAGGCGGCGGGTGCCCATGGAGCCGGAGCCGAGTTGGAGGATTTTCATCGGGGAAGAATTCAGGTGAGTCGGGCGAATCCGCCGTGGGCGACGGGACCGCGCAGCGACGTGCGAACCTCGCCGCGTTCGATGCGTTCGCGCAGCCAGCCAAAAACCGCGGCGACCGTCTCGAGGTAAGCGGCGACGGTTTCCGGCGTGTGGGCCCACGTCGGATAGAAAACGCCATTGGCAAGAAAGCCATGGCCGAGCATCTCCTGGGTGAAAAGCGTCATGAGGGCGGGGCTGTCGTCACCGTGATCGAAGGCCAGGGTGCAGAGTGCCGGCAGCCCCCCGACCTTGAGCTTGAGGCCGTGCTCGCCGCCCAGTTTCTGCCAGCCGTTGCGGGTGAGTTCGCCGATTTTGGCGATGTGCGCCACCACGCCTGCCTCGCGCAATTTTCCCAAGGTGGCCAGCGCCGCCGCCGGGCCGATCCCCTCGGTCCAGTACGTGCTGCTGACAAATGTGAGCTGCGCGGCCTCCATGATTTCGCCGCGGCCGATGACCGCCGCCATCGGGAAGCCGTTGGAAATCGCCTTCGCAAAAACGGCGATGTCCGGCGCGACGCCGAGCTGCAGGTGGATGCCGCCGTGGTGGCTGCGCCAGCCGGCGGTGATTTCGTCAAAGATGAGCACCGCGCCACACTCGTCGGCGAGTTGTCGCACCTTCTCCAAAAAACCGTCGCGGGGGAAATCGAAGCGCATCGGTTCCATGACAATCGCCGCAAGGTTGCCCCGCTGGGCGGCGACCACGGCTTCGAGATCGGCGATCTGGTTGTAGCGGAACGGAAGCGCGGTGCCGCGCAAGGCGGCGGGGACTCCCGCAGGGTCGAGACCGGAAAGCAGGTGGCCGTCAAGGGCGGTGGTTTCGCCGAGGTTGGCCGCGAGGTACCAATCGGCCCAGCCGTGGTAGCCGCAGAGCGCGACTTTGGGGCGGCCGGTCGCGGTGCGGGCCAGACGCACGGCGATGGCCATCGCCTCGCCACCCGCGCGGGCGTAGCGCACTTTTTCCGCCCACGGGTGGATCTGGCAGAGCAGATCTCCGAGGTAGACCTCGTCGGGGGCGTTGAGGGTGCACATGCTGCCTTGGGTGACCCGGTCGATCACGGCGGCGTTCACGGTCTCATCCGCATAACCGAGCAGGCAGCAACCGATGCCGCACGAGGTGAAGTCTATATATGCCCGGTCGTCGAGATCCCACACGGTGCAACCGCGGGCGCGACTGTAATAAGCCGGCCAGTTGTCGGGCAGGAAGAGTTCGGGGCGCTTGCTGAGCAGCTGCGTTCCGCCGGGGATGCGACGCTTGGCGCGCAGGTAAAGATCCTGACCGGTGCGAGGCGCGGCGGTTGGCGTCGGCGACATGGGGTGAAAAGAAGCAAAGAGGACTTCTAGAGTGCGACGCGGAAACCGATCGATTCATGCCGCAAATCCACGGGATCCTCATGACGGTAGGCGATCCAAAGATTGAGGTAGTGGCAGGTCATATAAGAACCGCCGCGCAGCACACGGTTATCCGCCGGATCTTTGCCGGTCGGCTTGTTGATCGCCTTCACTCCGGCGCTGACGTCCTCAAAACGATCGCTGCACCACGCCCAGGCGTTGCCAATCATGTCATGCAGACCGAAACCATTGGGGGCAAAACTGCCCACGTTCCGTGGTGCGGCCTGCCCGCCGAAACAGGCACACCGGGGATCAAGGGCATCGCCCCACGGAAAAATCGATCCCTCGTGTCCGCCCCGTGCGGCGTATTCCCATTCGGCATCGCCGGGCAGCCGGTAGGGCCGGCCGGTTTCTTGCGCGAGCCAGCCGCAGTACGCGGTGGCATCGTTCCACGAAACGCCGACGACGGGTTGCAGGGCGCTGTCGTAGCCCGGCTGGTCAAGGTGCCGGGGCGGCGGATGGCCCGTGGCGGCGAGAAAGGCGCGATACTCGGCGTTGGTCACATGGGTGCGGCCGAGTTGAAACGCCGCCACCTCGACGACCGTGCCGTTGTGCCAGACCCAGGGAAGATTGGAGCGCGGCGGACAGGCCGGCACGCCAAGGTGAATCCGGCCCGCGGGCACATTCACCATTGCGGGATGGAGAATCGAGCTCATGCGACCGAGGAAAGATCTGGAGCGATTGGCGCCAGCACGGCGAACGAGAACGAACCATGCGGGAAAAGCTTGCTCATGGTGGCGACTCTGCGGTGTACGCTTCCGATTGAAAGGCCGGCCTCCCTGTCTATATAACAGACACCTCGGAGCGCCCGGCGTCCTTGTCGCGCGGGGTAATCCTAATTTGCGTTTAAGATGAGACTACATTTCACGGATGCAGGAGCCTGCTTGCAGGCGATATCGAGGCACGGGCTTTCCAGTCCGTGGCACGCGGGCCCGCGGGCCAGAAAGCCGGTGCCACTCCAATCCATCGCCTGCAAGCAGGCTCCGACAAAAACCGGTGTTCGTCACCGTTTGAACGCGATTTGGAATAAGCCGCGCCGGGACGATCCCGCGGAACGAAGTTCAGCTTGATTCGCGGCCGGCTTCAGGCGGCGCACCAAGCGTGCTGCCGGCGATGAACGTGGGAATAAACAAGCTGGGCTTGAGCGGAACGTGGTGTCCGGCAAGCAGGGCCTGCGCGATTCGCACTGCACGGTCGGCATGGCTCAGGTTGACGTCGCGGTAGCGCGTTATTTCCGGCAGGGCCGTTTCAATCAGGGAATGAGAGTCACCCAGGACCATCGAGATGTCTGCGGGGATCCGCAATCCGGACTGGAGCAGATGAAACATGCCGCTCAAAATGTAGGCGAGGCGGATGCTGAACAGCGCCGTGGGCCGCCGGGCAGTCTTGGCCAAACGTTCGAGCCTCGCCCGGAATGCCGACCGATTGGCGTCCACCAGGATTGTCGTGATCGAGATCCGAGACAATCCGCTGGCGACATAACTGAGGAATCCTTCGTGGGCGGCGAGATCACCTGCCAGCGGCCGGCGCGGCTGCAACAGACCGACATGAAGATGCCCATGCTTGATGATGGTTCCCGCGGCGTGCCAGCCCACGGCACGGTAGTCGACATCGATCGAAGGCAGCTCCACCCCAGGCAGGCAGGAGCCGAGGACAAACGCCGGCACGCCGGCCTGCGCAAACCACCGCTGGATCGGGGCCGGGCAGGCGAGCAGGATCCAGCAGACATTTCTTCGCCCCGCCACGATCTCCCGGAGGTAACGGCCCGGGTGCGGACCGTCGAACCTGGCGTCAAATGCTTCTTCCCACGCAATGCCCTTGGTCGCGCAATTGGCGTGCATCTCCATCACGATCGGGTGTGGGTTGTGGATCAGGATCTCGCGTGAAACCGGGCAGACAACGCAGACGGTCGGCGGGACGTTTGCCGGAACCGGCCGCCTGGACAAATTGAGCCGGGCGCGGCGGCCGTTGACTCGGGTGATCAGTCCCTCTGCGCCAAGCTGCGCCATGGCGGTGCGCAGCGACGATCGGCTGATGCCGAGTTGTCGGGCCAGCTGGTGTTCGCCGGGCAGGGGATCGCTCAGCGTGCCCTGCCGGATGGCCTCGCGCAAAGCGGCCGAGGCTTGATCCGCGACGCTGGCGCGACGGAAGTTGGAAATAAGCGCGGGTTTGTCCAGGGGAATAGGCCGGATTACCTATCTGATAATAAGACAGGAGGCCAAGCCTTTTAATCGCCCGACCACGGCGTCAGCCTGAGTGGACATGAGCACACTTGTCTTGGCTCGTGGCGTCCGGCCCCCACGCCGACCCCCGTTGCGGACGACCCCCGCCGCCCGCCCTGAATTTCTGGCCAGATAAATCGCAGGTAATCCCCACAAAATCATGCATACCCGAAACACCGATCCCCAACCCGGCGCATGGACCTATGTGCTGTTCTCGTTCGT
>JACQWL010000547.1 GCA_016209255.1 Verrucomicrobiota bacterium | reverse complement strand
TTTGCGTCGGATTTGAATTTATAACGCCTGCTGCCAACCAATTCGTGTGTGTTGGGGCGTCGCTTGCGGACGCCCGTTTCCACGTCGACGGACGGGGGTCGGCATGCGCCGCCCCTACATCTCGGCTCCCAGGAAACAGCGCCGTTGTAGCCCGCTGCGTGAGCAGCGGGATTGCGGGAAGCCCCGGCGCTCACGCGCCGGGCTACAAAAACTGTCGTTTCTTCCCGTCCGGTGCAAAACGTGTTTTTCGGTCGGGGCTGCAGGGTTCCGGCTATGGCGCGATGAGGCCTTTGCGAATCGCGAAGCGCACGAGATCGGTCTGCGTTTGCAGGCCGAGCTTGCGCAGCAGATTGGCGCGATGCGTCTCGGCCGTGCGCGGGCTGATGAAAAGTTTTTCCGCGATCTCGGCGTTGGTGTGGCCTTCGGCGGCGAGTTGCACGACCATGCGCTCGCGCGGAGAAAGCGAGCCGAGTGGATCGGCGTCGGCGGCGGGTTTGGCAACGAGGGCGTTGATCGCCCACTCGGAGAGCGGCGCGCTGAGGAAACGGCGGCCGGCGAGGACTTCCTTGACCGCGCGCGCGATTTCCTGCGACTCGGAGCCTTTCAAGATGTAGGCCATCGCGCCGGCGCGGAGCGCCTCGATGACGTAGGGCTCGTCGTTGTGCATCGAGAGAATGATCACGCGGGTGTGCGGGCTCGAGGCCCGCGTCTGGCGGAGCACCTCGATGCCGTGGAGGCGCGGCAGGCTGAGATCGAGGATCAGGATTGCGGGCTTGTGCTTCTCGACGAGTTGCGCGGCGGCGAGGCCGTCGGCGGCCTCGGCGACGACCTGGCACGAACCCTCGGCCTCGAGGACGCCGCGCAGCCCGCGGCGGACGATTTCATGATCGTCGGCGATAATCACGGTGGTCATGGGTTGGCGGGCGATGCGGTCAAAGTGAACTCGGCGTGGAGGCGTGTGCCCTGGTTCGGCTGCGAAATAATCTCGAGCTGGCCGCCGGCGAGGCGGACGCGCTCGGCGAGACCGGCGAGGCCAAGCGAATCGTGGCGGGCGAGAGCGGCGGCGGCATCGAAGCCGCGGCCGCGATCGGCGATCTCGACGTGCAACTCGGTATCGCTGGCCGTGACGGTGACGACGGCGGCGGTCGCGCCGGAATGGCGTGCGACGTTGGTGAGCGCTTCCTGCACGACGCGATAGGCGGTGATTTCGAGTTCGGCGGGGAGGCGGGTGGCGGGGAGCAGGAGATCGAGTTCGATGGCGATGCCGGTCTGGCGCGAAAATAGTTTCGTCTGCCAGTCGAGCGCGGGCTGAAGCCCGAGATCGTCGAGCATGCGGGGGCGGAGCTGGAGCGTGAGCGCGCGCACGCCTTTCAGCAGATCGTCGGTGAGCGCGAGCGCACTGTCGAGCGGGGCGCCGCCGCGCGCGGCTTCGAGTTGGAAGCGCAGGCCGGTGAGGAGCTGGCCGATTTGGTCATGCAACTCCTGCGCGAGCGCGCGGCGCTCGTCCTCTTGCACGCGGAGCAGGCGCGTCGAGAGCGCCTGCGCCCGGCGCTCGGCGTCGCGGCGGACGAGGACTTCGTTTTCGAGTTCGCGCGTGCGCGCGGCAACCTGATCGGCGAGCGAGCGGTTGAGAGCGGCAAGTTCATCGGTGAGTTGGGCGTTGAGGCGCGCGGTGTCGGCGAGCTTGAGCGCCTGGTGCAACGAGAAGACAAGCTCGGTCAGCCAGCCAGGACCGTGGAACAGGTAGTCGTGCGCGCCGAGCCGGAAGGCGGCAACGGCGGTCTCGCCGGGCGCGCTGGGCGCGACAACGATCACGGGCACGCCGCCCTTGCGGGTGCGGAGGTGGCGCAGCGCATCCAGCATCGCGACGGATTCCCAATGGGCGCCGAGCACGACGGCGTCGAAGTTCGATTTGCCGGCCAGAAAATCGACGAGCGCGGGCGGGGCTTCGGCCGTGAGCTCGAGGCGCGGCGCGCTTTGTTGGAGAAAGGTTTTCGCGGTCTCGCGCTCGGCGGCGTCGGGATCGAGGAAGAGCACGCGGTGATCGCGGGGCGACGGGGCGGCGGGCACGACGCGCGCGCGCCGGTGGCGGCGCGCGAGCGTCGACGCGACGATTTCGTGGATGCGGCGAAAGTCCGGCGAGATCTTGTCAATGCAATCGTCCGCGCCGGCGCGCAGGGCGCGGACCGCGAGTTCGTGCTGGCCCTGCGCGCTGACCATGATGACCGGCGTGGGATCGCGGCGCGCGGTGAGTTCGCCGAGCACCTGCAGGCCGTCGAGGTCCGGCATCATCAGGTCGAGCAGCAGCAAATCGTAGCCGCCGCGCTCCATCGCGGTGAGGCAGTCGCAGCCGCCCGACGCGATCTCGAGCGTCCATTCGGGGACGTTGCGGGCGAAATACGTCTGCACCAGTTGCGCCACCTGCGGGTCGTCCTCGGCGTAGAGCACGCGGGTCATGGGAGTTGACGTGAGTCTTTTAACGGCAGCAGGGCGGCGGGCACAAGGGGTATTCCCAGATTTTCCGGCGATGAACGCGAGGATGACTTCGAGCCGGCGGCAAAACCCCGCCCGCTGAGAATCCAGTTTCCCATCCGTTGTGTTCATGGTTGCACGGCAGGCTGAATTCCCGCCAATAGAGTTCTGCTCCCTCCTCCCATGCCAACCGCTTCCCTTCCCTGCCGCCTGCAACTGCTCGCGCTGACTCTCGCGCTCGCGTTCTATTCCACCGCCGACGCCTCCGCCGCCGACAAGAAGATCCTGCTGATTGCCGGTCCGCCGAGCCACGGCCCCGGCCAGCACGAGCACAACGCCGGAGTGCTTCTGCTACAGAAATGCCTCGCCGGCACCCCCGGCTTGACGACCGCAATCGTGCTCAACGGGTGGCCCAAGGATGCCGCCCTGCTCGAGGGGGTCGATGCCGTGATCATCTTCGCGGACGGCGGTCCCCGGCACATTGCCCTCCAGGAGGATCGCCTGGCCGTGCTCGAACGGACCCTCGGCAAAGGCGCGGGGCTCGGCCTCCTCCACTACGCGGTCGAGCCGACGAAGGAGAAGGGCCAGGCGGAGTTTCTGAAGTGGATCGGCGGCGCGTTCGAAATTCACTGGTCGGTGAACCCGCACTGGGACGCTAATTTCAAGACGTTGCCCAAGCATCCCGTCGCGCGCGGCGTGAAACCGTTTACGATCCGCGACGAATGGTATTTCAACATGCGTTTTGTCGAGGGGCAGGAGGGCGTCACGCCGCTCCTGGTCGCGGTCCCCGACTCCAGCACGACGTCGCGGCCCGACGGCGACCATTCCGGAAACGCCACGGTGCGCACCATGGTCGCCCGCGGCGATCCGCAGACCGTCTCGTGGGCCTTCGAACGCGCGAATGGCGGCCGCGGCTTCGGATTCACCGGGGCCCATTTCCACAACAACTGGGGCAACGACAATTTTCGCAAGCTCGTCCTGAACGCCGTCCTGTGGCTCGCCAAGATGGAAGTGCCCGCCAACGGCGTGGAGTCCCGGGTTACGCCGAGCGATCTCGCCGCGAATCTCGATCCAAAGCCGGCGAAAAAGGCGGCCCCGAAGAAGTAACGCCGACGCATCGAACGCGCGGAGTTTCTCGTCCTCCGTTCCCGCGACGAAGACGAGCCCGCCCGCCGTGCCGGCGGCGCCGCCCAGATTCTGCGAGCCGGTCTTCGGAGCTCCCTGCCGGGTGAGGGCCTCGAGTTCCCCCAGTGGCGCGCGCCAGAGAATCTTTCCGATTCACCATTCAATAACCCGGCAGCCGTGCCTGCCGGTAGAACTGCCGGACGCGGGCCATTTCGTCCTCGAACTCCAGCACGCCGATCGAGCGCACCATCTCGCCAACCGTGATCTTGGGATCGTTGGACCAGAAGATGCCGCAATCCTCGTCTTCGTAGTAACGGAAACCCACCTTGTCGCCATAGGCCTTCCTGAGCGCTGCCCCATTCCGCAGCTTTGAACTCCACGGGAGCAGCGCGTAACTGAGGTCGAGTTCGTGGACCAGAATGCTCCGCGGCGGTGTAATCTGTTCGGCAATCTTGCCCGTGGGTTCGAAAATCGAGGCGTTATGCCGCCAGGTGCTCGAAACAATGTAACAGCGATGCCCCTTCGCGCGAAACGCGGGCTGCGCGGTCTGCGGCGATTGGGTGGGCCAGGCGATCAACTCCGCCCCGCGACGCGCCAGTTCGGTCCAGCCGTCGTCAAATTCCATATCGTAACAGATCTGGATTCCGAGCTTGCCGAAGTCGCAGTCGAAGACCGGCACCGCGTCGCCCGGCGTGGCGCCGCCCTCCATCGTTCCGCGCTCGAGCGAAACGACCAGGTGCTTTTTGCGGTAGATGCCCGTCACTTCACCTTGGCGCCCCACCAGGATCGCCGCATTCGAACACAATTTCTTCTCTTTCGAGTCGAGCAGGTAAGTGGGAACGACGATATAGCAACCGTGCTCGCGTGCCTTGCGAGCGAACACTTCCTGCACCTGCCCAGGAAAAGGAACCGAGCGCGCCAAGGCGTCTCCCCCCGCTTCGCCCGTGATGGCCGTTTCCGGCAACACGGCGAGATCGAGTCCGCGGCCATGTTTCGTCCTGGCCTGCGCGGCCATCTGGTCCACGATTCCCGCCAGTTGTTCGAGACGTTTGCTCAGGCCGGGATGCTGCCCCCAGAAGGCTTGCATGACCGTGCCGACGACCACCTTGCGGGGCGGTCGGTTGGAGGTGGTTTTGGTCTTCACTTCGCCGCCGGCAGCCAGCGCCGCCGAGGCGTCAAGAGCCGCCAGACTGCCCACGGCGGCCAGGAATTTTCTTCGGTTCATGGGTTGTTCTCCATCAGCGTAACAATTCTATGGATGAACTCACTACAAAAGAACAGCTACCGCTTGGAGGGTGGGCCAGGGGGCTTCCTACTAATTGGACACGCGTGTTCGTAGTGCCGCCTTCAGACATCTGAGAACACGCTGAGACCGACTGAAGCCGGAACCCTGGCGCCCTTTGGCGCCGCCGGAGGCGGTCAAGTTACAAACAGGGTGAGCGGGCGCGAAAGTGACGAAAGTTCTCCTGACCTTGAAGTAGTACGGCCCGGTGACGGAGACGCCCTGGCAACCCAGGTTGGCGTAGCGACCACACACCCCGAGTACGAGGTCGATGTTCGGTTCAGCCGCGCCGGCCTGTATTGGTTCGCGGCCATTGGTCTCGCTGGCGACAACGTCGACCACGCGGATGCGCTCGTCGAAACTGAGCCGAATGAATTCTCCCGCGCTGCCGTTGGGATAAAGTCCGCTGATGCCTTTCTCAATCAGCCAGGAAATGTAACGGCGGAGTTCGCCCTCGTTGATGCTCCGGTCTGCGTTGAAAGGGATGACGTTGGGACAGAGGATACCGGTGAGTTTGATGGATCATTGTGCTCACCGCAGCCGGCTGATTTCCACCTGCAAGCGAACCGTGTCGATCACGGGCTTTCCCGCTCGCGCGTCTTCCTCCCGGAATTTCGCCATCATGACCGCCCCGGCTCCCTTCTGTCCCTCGCGGTTCAGCGTGTATCGCTGGTGATCGTAAATTATATAAATCGCCCCGTCTCTTGCCTGCGTCCCATCGGGATAGGACGACTCGCGCTCATCCAACGGCAACCCGCCCTGCCAGGATGCCCCGTCATCGTCGGAAACAAACGCCGTCAGGTGGGAGCGCGTGCCCGTCGGTCCGTTGTTTCGGACCATGAGCAGTGCGCCCGAATTCAACCGCCGGATGAAGAACCGTTTGCTCGCCACGTTTTTCCCTTCCATGTACTTTGTTCCCGGGCTCCAGGTGTGGCCGCCGTCGGTCGAGGTGCTCTGGCCGATTCCCCAGGTGGTCCGGACCAACATCCACAGGCTGTCGTCCCGGCGCTCGATGATCATATGTTCGTCGACCCGGGTCGGGTAAATCCGGACCTGGCCGATGCGTTCGAAGGTCTTCCCCTGATCCCGCGAGCGGTAAACATTGGAACCCCGCTCGTCTCCCAGGTCGTGCTCGAGCATCTTCTTGGTGTACGGCGAGAGGTCATGGCCCTCCAGGTTGATATTGGGCAGCCCCGTGTTGTCGCGCCACAACCCAATCGGGAAGAGCCAGTCACTGTTGCGCAGAACCGTCGGCTTGTTCAGCATGATGCCGTTGGCAATCCGCCGGGGCTCCGTCCACCGGGGATTTTCGGCATCCGAGTCGCTCGTCACAATCGCCCAGACGCCCATCCGGCCGTCCTGCAAACCGGCGCTCTGCGCCCAAAAAAACCACATACGGCCGGTCGGATCGAGCCAAAGGCAGGGATCGTAGGTGTGAACGAAGCGCCGCGCCTGAATGACCATTTTCAGGTCCACCCATGTCCGCCCGTCGTCACCGCTGGTCGCCAAGACCACGTAGCTGAACGGACTTTCCACCCCCCGCGTACCCTTTCCCGTATACCACGCCGCCCACAGCCGGCCTTTCGGGCTTCGCTCAATGCCGGGGACACCCTGCGCTCCCCGCGTGCTCTTGGCATACTCCGGTCCGGGCGATGTAATCACCTGCGGCGGTTGCAGGGCCAGGTCGGGCAGTGTCGGTGCCGCATCGCCCCGGCCGCGGACGAAAAGTAAGGCCGTCAGAATTGGAACGAACACCGCGGGGAAGCGGGATGGGAGTATTTTCATATGGAACGAGGTTCGGCGTTTCCCGCCGGGGCGGGTCCTTTCGTGGAAACCGGGGCCGCCGATGATTTCTGACCGGCGGTCCATTGCGATGGCGAAAACAGCCTTTCATGCAAACAGAACGACGTGCAGAAAACAGGCATATACGTACGCATAGTCGGAATGGAGCCAGCTCCACTAATTTATGTCGGTACGCGCATCGCTGGCCTTCTTCTTTTGCCCTGTTCCGCCACCCTTGAGCAGCTTTTCCGACGGAGGACCGAAATAGTCCTCCATCATCCCCATGTACCCGGACCCGGTCATTTTTCCCATGATACTACCATAAGCCAGTGCCACCGGCCCGTACTGGTCGCAGAGTTCTTTTATGACTTTCCAGTTTCCGATCACTCTATTTACAGCCTCCCGGTCCTTTCCTGCGCTCTCTCGAACGCGGGTCATCAGGAACAGATTGGCGATCATCAGCCGCGAGTATTTGAACCCGGTATGCACAAAGGCGACCCGCCTCCGGTAGATTTCCGGCCCGCCTGCCACCAGCAACTCCGCCTCGTGCATGATACTGCTGGCTGCCTGAAACAGCTCATCGGTGTAAACTCGCTGGAATATTTTCAGCAGGTTGAAGCGGTCCCGGGCATTGGGTCCGAATTTGGGTGATACGGTAACCGCCGTGAAGGCTGTTTCCATCAGCTGGTAGTACTGCCTGATCCTTTCCGCGGATTTTCCAAAACCCCGGGCGTAATAATCACTCAAGACTGCCTGTGAATCTTGAAATGGATCCCAAGTCAACTGGGCCATGAGATAGTACTGCGGCCCCTGGGTCGACCAGTGCTCCTGGGCGGTATCGATGAAAATGCCAATGCAGTGGTTCTCGGCCAGGAACCGGAAGTCCTCGCTTACGTTTTTCAGCGCGATATCCGGGAGGCCCCAAGCCCCGCCGGTCCAATACCAGAGATTGGGACGATAGAAGATGTGGGGCGCGGCCTTCGACCACGCGCTGAATTGCGCCTTCTGCGGCTGACGCGTCGCTTCGTCAATGGTGGGAAACTTGCCGACGTACGAGATGATGACATTATCCGCCGGAACTGCCTTTACCGGCGGCGGCGTGGAGGGCCCGTAAGCCAGTCCTTGCACATAAAGATTACGCCGATCAGGGAATCGCTCCCTCAACTTGCGCGCCAAGTGATTCCAATAGGTGATGTAGCGGTCGGTGGTGGCGACGAGCTTTTCGCTGGATCCTTTCCACGTATAAGTCCAAGGCGCCCCGTCAGGATGATCCCACGCGCGGCATTTTGGGCAGACACAAACGCCACTCGAATGACCGTCGTTCTCCCCCGCCATAATCATGCTCAGGGTCGGGTCTTTTTCGATCGCTTCCACGGCGTCGGCCAACCATCGATCCCATACTTCCGGATTCGAAAGGCATATTTTTGCCGTTTTCGGAGCGGGATAACCGCTGCGGGTGCCATCAGGCTGGAGCGCAAACCAGTCCGGATGATCGCGGTGAAACCTCTCCCACCAATTCGTATAGGCATGTCCTCCGGCCGGACCTTCGAGCGAATCCAGTTTCAGCCGCTGAAACCGGGTCCAGTCATCGGCGAGCGGCGAACGTTCCGCCCGCGCGAAAATCCGGCGCCGTAAAATCGTCGGGTGATAACGATATTCAAATGACGGCAGGACAATATTTTCACTCGGCAGCACATCTTCTCCGAGTTCCCCGGGCCACAACCACCGCACCCCAAGATGCTTCTGCAGGAAAGTGTAGACGGCATTGGCCGTGCCGCATTCGATCTGTCTGCCATTGAGAATCCGGTCCCGGCCGGCGATGAGCAAATGACGACCGTTACCGGCAAGGAGGATTTCCTCGGGATGCGAAAAAGTCGGATTCAGGTCCGGCCAGGCCTTTGAAAAATCAGGATGAACTCCGACCCAGATGGCGCTTGGCGGGATCGGGTGATTACCGCTCATCACGTCCGGGCGGACCTGGCTGATTTTCCGGATGTAATCCGCGAGTTCGTCCGCCGCGCGCCGGGTGGCCTCGGATGCATTCGCCGCCACCAAAATCGGAACCGGCTTGAATCCTCTCTTCACCACGACCAGCTCCGATACCTCTGATCTGGCCAGTGATCCAAGACTTGTGTGATGGGCGCCAATTCCCATGGTCAACACCGTCGTGGTCTCTATAAAGGACCGTCTGGTTATTTTCCGTTTCATGATACGATTATCACCGGGCATAGCTTCGCAAATCATCGCTTCGTAAACTTCGTCTCCCAATCAGTCAATGCGGACTTCAATCGCCGCACCACTTCCGGCCGCTGGGCCGCCAGGTCACGCGATTCGCCAATATCTTCAGCCAGATTGTACAAGGCTTGATTGACCAGCTTCCAGGAACCTTCACGCACTGCCGTTTGGGTCGGCGCGCGCCAGAACAACGTCCGTGACGCGAGGGTTTCACCCCGCAGCAGCAAAGGCAGAAGGCTGATCCCGTCCAATGCATTCGGGCCGGTTTCGGCCGGCGGTTTGATGGCCAGCAGTTCCATCACCGTCGGCAATATATCCATGGTCATGGTCGTCTGGGAGGTGGTGGCACCAGGCGCAATCTTCCCCGGCCACCAGGCGATGGCTGGAACCCGGTGACCTCCCTCGTACAACTGGGTTTTCTGTCCGCGCAACGGCCCGTTGGAACCAACTCGCGGCCAGTCAGGCGCCGGGAGCTTTGCCGCCGCCGGATCGACAAAGTCCGGATCGAGATAATGCACATAGGCGCCGTTGTCCGAGGTGAAGAAAACCAAGGTCGTGCGATCGAGGCCGTGCTGTCGGAGCGTTGCCATAAGTCGACCTACCCCTCGATCCAGTTCTTGAATCATTCGCTGCATGACATCGGGAATTTCGCCGGGCCGGTGCGGGCCCAGCTTGCTGCGCGGCCCCGGCTTCCCACTGGTAAAATCCTCGCCTAGCCGTCGGATTTCGAATCTGTCGTCCTCAACCTCCTGCCATGGGAAATGGACCGCCTGGTAGGGGACGTATAAGAAAAAGGGCCGGTCCCGGTGCCGTTCGATGAACCGGATGGCATTGTCCGTGGTGACGGTCGTGGCGTATCCGCCTTGGTGGACCAAGTCCTCGTTGTACAACCAGTCATCTCCGCCGAAGCGATCGAGTTTGCTGAAGTAATCGCCATCACCGTCCGTCAGCCCCCGAAATTCATCGAAACCAAAACGGACCGGATTCGCCGAGGCATGTTTGCCCAGATGCCACTTGCCGAAAATGCCCGTCGCATAACCGGCTTGGCGCAGGTAAGAGGCAATCGTGATCTCGTGAATGCCCGGGCTGGCAATACCACGCTCTTCCCGTCCTTTGGTCGCGTAGGCTCGCTCGAATCCCATGCGCTGCGGGTACCTCCCGGTGAGCAGCGATGCCCGCGTCGGAGTGCACATGGCTCCGTTGCTGTGAAAATCGGTGAAGCGCAAACCCTCGCGGGCCAGTTGATCCAAGTGCGGCGTGTTGGCCTTGCCGCCCCATGGTCCACCGAGGTCGCCGTAGCCGAGGTCATCCGCCAGAATCAGGACGATATTCGGCCGCGTTCCGGCGGCGTCCATCGATATGTCAGTGAGTGAAAGCCCAAAGATGGCGAGGGCAAAGCGGGCCGCACAGGCCGCGAGCCTGTGCGAAGCATGCACGACGGCAGAAGTTCGGATCGACTTTGGTAGGGGCGTCGCTTGCCGACGCCCGCCCGTGCACTCGAACGATCGTCGCGGGCGTCGGCGAGCGACGCCCCTACGAATGCAAAGACTTTTGGCGCCAGGTATAAACTCAGATCGTGTCGTCATAGGGGCCGGCGCCGAGAGGCCAGGCGGCGGACTCATGGCGCACTGGCGAGGCGGCTGATGGTCATCTTCAGGCGGACCTTGTCGGTTACGGTGCGGCCGGCGCGGACATCTTCTTCCTGGAACGTCGCCATCAGTATTTCTCCGTCGGGCGTGCGCTTGTGGTCGTAGACGACGTAGATGGTGCCGTCCCCGGCTTGAACGCCGTCGGGATAGGTCACGTCCTCACGCTCGTCGATCATCAGGCCGCCGGTCCAGGACTTGCCGTCATCATCGGAGACGAACGCCATCAATTTCTCCCGGCGAGCCTTCTCATCGATCATGCCGTGTTTGACCAGGAGCAACGCTCCGGAATGCAGACGGCGGAGAAAGAAGCGGGATGTCGGATGTTTGATCGCGATGCGCTGTACCGGGGTCCAGGTCATGCCGCCATCCTTTGAAATGGTCTCGGCCATGCCCTGCATGCGCACCATCATCCATAGCGAGTGGTCCTTGCGCTCGACGACCATCGGCTCGTCGGGACCGCGCATGGCGGGATCGGGGACGTTGGCGGTGCCGCGAAGAAAGAAGGTCCGGCCCTGATCCGTCGAGGCATGGACCTTGATGCTGTTGTCGACCTTCCACACCGAGGTCGGCAGGAGCCAGTCGCCATTGGCAAGCACGGTTGGCTTGTTCAGGAGAATGCCGTCACCCAGTCGGCGTGGAGCGGACCACTTGGGCTCGTTGGCATCCGGATTCTCGGTCACAATGGCCCAGACACCGTAGCGTCCGTCCTGCAGGCCCGCGCTCTGGCCCCAGAATGCCCACAGCCGGCCCAGCGGATCGATCCAGACCGTGGCGGACATCGCCCGGGTGCCGTCCCGTGGCAGGATCATGACCTTCACGGCCGACCACGTTCGCCCATCGTCATCGCTGTACCGCAGAATCTGATAATTGCGCGTGCTCTCGACGTCCCGACCGTAGACAACCCACAACCGGCCTTTCGCCGTGCGTTCAATGCCTGCGACGCCCTGCCTTTTCGTCGGCGAAATGTGCTGCGGCCAGGGCGAGAAAATCACATGCGCCGGTTGGAGTGCCAGGTCGGCCGATGGCGCCGTGGCTTTGCCTTGGCCCGTGGCGCCTAGCGAGTTCGGCCCGCCCAACAAAATCGAGAAGAGTACCGAGGCGGAGAAAGGCAGGAGTGCTTTCATGAATGATTAAAAAGGGTCGCCTCGCCGGCGAATTTCGATCGCGTGGGACAGAGCAGAGATTCGCTCGCGAAGCATAAATGCATTCACTTCTTCTTCTTCTTCGCCGGCCGCGCACTGCCGGGCACATAGTCACTGTTTCGCTCGGTCGGCAGTCTCGCGTCCGTGGCCTTGAACCAGGCCAGCAAATCGCCGAGCAGCTCGTCACGCATGGCAGGGTTTGAGGCGGCGAGACTGTTGCGCTCGCCGATGTCATCGCGGAGGTTGTAAAGTTCGACGGCAT
>JACQWL010000546.1 GCA_016209255.1 Verrucomicrobiota bacterium | reverse complement strand
TGCCCATGAAACCATTCATCGCCTTCTGCGACAACTTTGGCAGCGCCCTCTGCATGCTGGCGCGCTCGGCACGCCACATCGACACGCTGCCGCGGCAGTTCCCGCGCTTCATCGAGCAGTGCTACCTCATCGGCTACACCACCATGCCGATCGTCACCATCCTGAGCTTCTTCATCGGCAGCGTGCTGGCGCTCCAGAGCGGTTACGCCATGCAGAGTTTCGGCGCCAAACAGTTCATCGGCAGCCTGGTCGGGCTCTCGATGTGCCGTGAACTCGGACCCGTGATGGTGGCAATCCTCGTCACCGGCCGGGCCGGGTCGGCCATCACCGCCGAACTCGCTTCGATGAGCGTTTACCAGGAAATCGACGCGCTCGTCACCATGAACATCCCGCTCGAGCGGATCCTTGTGCTCCCGCGCCTCGCGGCGGTGCTCGTGATGATGCCCGTGCTCACCATGATCGCGAATCTCTGCGGCTGGTTTGGCGGTGCAATCGTGTGCCAGTACACCCAGTTTATCTCGGTCGACACGCAGTCCTACTTCGCCGCGCTCAAGCGCTTCATGGAATTCAAGGACATTTTCGACGGCCTCCTTAAAGCCGAGATTTTCGGGTTCGTCGTGGTCACCATCTGCTGCCATGTCGGACTCTCCGTTCGCGGCGGCCCGCGCGAAATCGGCGCCGCCGTCACGAGTGCCATCGTCACCTCGCTGATCTTCATTCTCGTGCTCAACTACTTCGTCACTCGGGCCCTGCTCTGACTGGCCATGAGCACTCTCGACACCACCAACCCCATCCCGGGCAAGACGGTCCGCGTCACCGTCTCGAATCTCAACAAGAGCTATGGCAACGTCGCCGTATTGCGCGACATCAGCTTCGAGGTGCGACCAGGCGAAATCTTCTGCCTGATGGGCCCCAGCGGCTCTGGCAAAACCGTGCTCCTTAAGCACATCGCTGGACTCGAAAAGCCCACGAGTGGGGGGGTTCGGATCGGCGAATACGACGCCGCCGATCCGGAAACCCGCGCGAAAGTGCATCTGGCCGTGGTGTTTCAAGCGGGCGCGCTCTTCAACTCGCTCTCCGTGTACGACAACCTCGCGCTTTACCCGCGCGAGCACCGGCTCGGAGACGAAAAGGGCATCCGCGAGCGCGTGAAGCGCGCCCTCTCGATTCTCTCGCTCGAAAAGGCGGCCAATAGAATGCCCTCCGAGCTCTCCGGCGGGATGAAAAAACGCGTCGCGATCGCCCGCGCGCTCGTCATCGAGCCCCAGCTCCTGCTCTACGACGAACCCACGGCCGAACTCGATCCCATCCTGAGCGCGACCATCATCGAAATCATTGCGACGCTTCGCGAATATACCACGGTCACCAGCTTCGTCGTCACCCATGACCGTGCCCTCGCGCTCAGTATCGCCGATCGCGTCGCCATCATCATGGACGGCCGCATCCGTGCCGTCGGCGTGCCGGACGACTTCAAGCACGCCACCGACCCGGACATAACCAACTTCCTGAATCCCGTGATCGATCCAAAGAATCCCCGTTTCAAGCAACTCGAGACCAACCATGAATAACACTGCCCAAACCTTCCGTGTCGGACTTTTCTTCCTTCTCGGCCTCGCGCTCATCTGGGTGACGTTCGAAACGCTCAGCGGTGGCAAGATTTTCAAGCAAGACGGTTACACCATCATCGCCGGCTTTGAGAGCCTCAAGGAACTCAAGGAGGGCGACGAGGTACGACTGGCCGGTGTGAAGATCGGCGCGGTTGAACGAACCCGCCTCGCCGGCCGCCGTGCCGAGGCGGTGCTGCGGATCAACCCCGACGTCCAGATCAAGAACGACGCCACGGCCACCATCGTGATGGCCGGCTTGCTCGGCACCAACTACATCGGCATCGATCTGGGCACGACCGGCGCCCCTGCCCTGCGCGAAGGAGCCGAAATCCGCACGGTGGTCACGCCCGACCTCAACACGATCATGACCCAGATGGGTGCGCTGGGCACTAAACTCGAGGGCGCGCTCGGCAGTATCAGCACCGCCGTCACCGGCGACGGCAAGACCCCCGGCCTCTTTCAAAAGCTCGACAAGCTTGTCAACGACAACGGCGAGAATGTGAATGCCACGGTGGCGAACATCCGCCAGGTCACCGACAAGTTGAACAAGGGCGAAGGCGCCCTCGGCAAACTCCTCAACGATCCCAAGCTGCACGACGACCTCGTTGCCACCGTCAACGAGATCAAGGGCACCGCCGCGGAGGCGAAGACGTTCGTCGCCAACGCCCAGGCCATCGTCGACCAGGTGAAGGCCGGCAAGGGCACGCTCGGCGCGCTCGTCTACGACGACACCACCGGCAACGACCTCAAGGCCTCGGTCAAAAACATTCGTGAGGTCTCCGACAAGATCATGCGCGGCGAAGGCACCCTCGGCAAACTCATCAACGACGACAGCGCCCTTCGCGACGCGCAGGCCATCATGAAAAAAGCCGACCGCGCGCTCGATGGCCTCGACGACACCGGGCCGATCACCGCCTTGGGCGTCGTGGCCCGCGGGTTGTTCTGAGAGGTTTTCGCCGCGCGAAAACCTAATCCAGCTTTCCGCCGCCGACGGAAAGCTGCGCGAGGTGGCGCGCGCGCAGCCGCAGGCCGTTGAGCCGGATGAAGCCGGTCGCGTCGCCCTGGTTGTACCAGCTCTTCACGCCTTCCATCGACGCGATGTTCATGTCGTAGAGCGAATACTTCGATTTCCGCCCGCAGGTGATGATGTTGCCCTTGTAGAGCTTGAGCCGGACGGTGCCGCTCACGTAGCGCTGGCTTTCGTCGACCAGCGCCTGCAGCGCCTCGCGTTCCGGCGCAAACCAGAACCCGTAGTAGACCAGCTCGGCGTACTTGGGAATTAGCGAGTCGCGCAGGTGCATGACCTCGCGGTCCATCGTGAGCGACTCCACCTGGCGGTGCCCCTGCATCAGGATCGTGCCGCCCGGCGTCTCGTACACGCCGCGCGACTTCATGCCGACGAAGCGATTCTCCACCAGGTCGACCCGGCCGATGCCATGTTTGCCTCCGAGCTTGTTCAACGCCCTCAGCACGCCGGCCGGCGAGAGTTTCTTCCCGTTCACCGCGACGCAGTTGCCGCGCTCGAACTCGAGTTCCACGTGCTCCGGCTTGTCGGGCGCATCCTCGGGGGAAACGGAAAGCCTGAACATGCCCTTGTTCGCCTTCGTCGTCGGGTCGAACCACGGGTCCTCGAGGATGCCGGCCTCATAGGAGATGTGCAGGAGGTTGCGATCCATCGAGTAGGGCTTCTTGAGCGATGCCGCGACGGGAATCCGGTGCTCCTCGCAGTAGGCGATCATCTCGGCGCGGCCGGGGAACTGCGCGCGAAAATTCTCCAGTTTCCACGGCGCGATGATCTCGAGCTTCGGCGCCAGCGCCATGTACGTGAATTCGAAACGGCATTGGTCGTTGCCCTTTCCCGTTGCGCCGTGCGAGACCGTGTCGGCCCTTTCCTTCCTCGCGATGTCGATCTGCGCTTTCGCAATCAGCGGCCGTGCAATCGAGGTGCCGAGGTGGTACTGGCCCTCGTAAACGGCGTTGGCCCGGATCATCGGGTAGATGAAGTCGCGCGCAAACTCCTCGACCAGATCGAGGGTGTAATGCTTCGACGCCCCGGTCGCACGCGCCTTCTGCGGCAGGCCTTTCAGCTCCTCCTCCTGGCCGATGTCGGCGGCGAAAGTGACGATCTCCGCGTCGTAGGTTTCGCGGAGCCACTTGACGATGACGGACGTGTCGAGACCGCCTGAGTAGGCGAGGACTATTTTCATGATGAACCGTGAGTCTGGGGACACCGCACCACTCCGCGCAAAAGAAAAACGTGTCCGCGGCGACACCCGCATGGCTTTTCGTTTTGATGCCGTAACCGTAGGCGGCCAGCTCGCTGGTGCTCAGGAAGCGCGCGCGAACTCGCTGCCTGCGGAATTCACGACCTGCCGATGCGCCCGTACGCCGAATGCGTATTAACGCGGAGTTTACACCTAGGGTGTTGAACCTATGCCGGCGCCGTGGATAATCCGCCACGTCAGGATCCGTTTATAATTCATTATTCATCATATGCGCTGGTTCCGTCATGAAAACTTCCTCCCTCAGCCCGCCACTGCGCCACCGCGTGGGTTTCACCCTCGTCGAGATCATGGTTGTGGTCGTAATCATCGGTTTGCTCGCCGCGATGGGCATCCCAGCCCTTCAGCGCGCGCAACGGCGCTCCCAAAACAGCCGGTTCGTGAGCGACCTTCGGGTCTTCGCGCAGGCCTTCGAAACCTACGCCCTGGAAAACGGCAGTTGGCCGCCCAATGTCGGAGCCGGGGTCGTCCCCGCGGGATTATCCAGTGCGATTCAAGTCAGCGTCTGGACGGCGCCCACCGTGCTCAAAGGCAGGTGGAACTACGACCGGAACATCGGCGGCATCGCGGTGGCGGTCTCGCTCAGCGGTTCATCAGTCACCGACGCGCAGATGCAGGAAATCGACGCAATGATCGACGACGGGGATCTAACGGCGGGCAACTTTCAAAAGATCACCGGTCGCTTCATGTTCATCCTGGAGCAGTAGGTGGTACGCGCTGATCGCCTTCAGCGCTGCTGACACCGGCATTTTCGTTTGGCCGCCGGTCGGCACCGTCGGCGTTACATTCGGCCGCCAAAAAAACGGCATTCCTACGTCCGACCGGCTGCCAGCGTCGCCAAGATCGCCTTCTGCACGTGCAGCCGGTTCTCCGCCTGGTCGAATATGATGCAGCGGGGGCTGTCCAACACCTCCTGCATCACCTCCTCGCCCGCGTGCGCGGGCAAACAGTGCATGAAAAGCGCGTCCGGTTTGGCGGCGGCGAAGAGCTCTTCGGTCACGGCATAGGGCGACATTACGCGGATGCGTTCGCTCGTTTCCTCCTCCTTGCCCATGCTCACCCACACGTCGGTGTAGACGACGTCGGCATCGCGCACCGCCTCCACGGGATCGGTCGTGAAGTGATACCCCCCGGCGAAGCCCTCACGCGCCAGCAGTTGGTCGAACTCCGGCGCGGCATCGAATCCCGGCGGTCCGGCGAGGGAGATCTTCATGCCGAAGAGATTCGCGCCGAGAATCCACGAGTTGGCCACGTTGCAGCCGCGATCGCCGACAAACGCAATCTTGCGGCCGCGCAGCGAGCCGACGAGGTCGTCGCCCCGGCTTGCCGCGTCGGAGCCCAGCGAAGACGGGCCCCATCGCTCCATGAGGGTGAAGGCGTCCGCGAAGATCTGGCAGGGGTGCAGCAGGTCCGTTAGCGCGTTAATCACCGGGATCGTGCCCATGTCCGCGAGCTGCTGGACCTCGGCGTGATCGAAAGTCCGCACCACGAGGCCGTGCACGAAGCGCGACAGCACGCGGGCGGTGTCGGCGATCGTCTCGCCGCGCCCCAGCTGGATGTCGTTCCGGTTCAGAAAAAGCGGATTTCCCCCGAGTTCATGGATGCCCACTTCGAACGACACCCGGGTGCGCGTCGACGATTTCGAGAAAATCATCGCCCAAGTCTGACCCGCCAGCGGCCGGGCGTGGCGGCCGCGGTTCTGCTTCAGTTCGCGCGCCAGCGCGAAAAGCGCCGGCAATTCGGACGCCTTGAAGTCGGTCTCGTGGAGGAAATGCTTCATGGAAGCGGAGGGGTCTAAGCGCCCGGCCTGCCGCGCACGAGGGAAAACTTTGGCCGTAACGATGCAGTCGGGTTGTTGGGGCGTCGCTTGCCCACGCCCGCCATACGACGTTGAAGCGGGCGTCCGCAAGCGACGCCCCTACACTCACCAATCAATTTGCACGGCTCAATGGGTGAAAGGGGTCCTACTGCATGGATACGGCTTGGCGACCGGCGCTTGCTACCAAAAGCGCTGCAGACCGGAAGTGCGATAAACGTCAAGCTCCCCGTCGTTCGAGATGAGCGTCAGCTTCGAGCGAATCGCCTGCCAGACCAGCAGCCGGTCGAATGGATCCCGGTGCTCTGCGCCGGGGAGCTCGTGAAACGACGCGGCTGGCTCACGAGCCGAGCAACTCCGCAGCCGACATCTTGTAGCCTCGCTTAAGGCGGAAGCTCGCCTTCCCCAGCAGCGGCCCCAGCTTGCGCGGGGAGACGGGCGGCGCTTTGTCCGGCGGCACGAGGACGGCGACGGGCTTTTTGCCGCGACCATAGCGAACGCCGACGACCGCACCGCGTCGCACCTCTTCCAGAATATCGGAGAACCTGGCCTTGAACTCGCCGATGGTGTGCGTGGTCATGACCGCAGCCAAGAAGCGGATGACAAGTTGTCAAACTGGCAGTTCGGACGCCTTGAAGTCAGTTTCGTGGAGAATATTCTTTATCGAGGCGGACGGGCCAAAGATGTGCTCACTCACCTGCCGACGACGACCAATCAGGATGACGTCGCCGCGCTGACTCCGACGAAATGGAAGCGGGCATCCTCGTAACCGCTGAGAACATATTGTCGAATTGCTGAGCATTACGACACCAGTGTGCTCAGCATCACGATGTCGCGTTGCGACGCATCAATTACAGATAGCGGGATCCCCGGCCGGATACCTCCATTCCCGCCAGCGCTGGGCTCTTCCTCTGCGCTGGCTCGTCGCTTCGCCCACTGTTGCTCAGACCTTTTCACGGGACTGAACTGCGAGCCGAGCGGAAGCCCATGGTGCCGCCGCCTGGGACGCCGAGGGGGCCGCCATAGTAGATGCTGCCCGGGGAAATGGCCGCGCGCGATGCAGTGGGCCAGGCGCCGGAGGCCCAATTGCCATCCCGGTATACCCGTTCCGTGCCCGAAGTCGGCCCGCGTGGAGCGGTGACCGCCGCGCTGCCATAGCCCCCGCCCCAATACCAATCCCAGCACCACTCGGCTACGTTACCCGCCATATCCTGCAGTCCATAACCATTCGCCGCAAAGCTGCCGACCGGCGAGGTGTAGGGCAGGCTGCCCGTCGCGTAGTTCGGATGATAGCCGCGCGTGGCGCTCGTGTCGTAGCTGTAGAAGCCGGAGCTGTCGTAATTCGCCTGCTGGTGGGTAATCGTGTCACCCCACGGGAACCGCTTGCCGGCCAGCCCACCCCGCGCCGCAAACTCCCACTCCGCCTCCGTCGGCAACCGGTAACCAGTGGCGGTCCATTTCACCTGCGTATTCGTCACATCCACGCGGCCGGTCCGATACACCGTCGTATGCGCATCGTTGGTGTAATACACCGGCTCCAAGCCGTCCTTCTCACTCCTGGCGTTCAGCCATTTGACCACGTCATACCACGAAACCGCTTGCACGGGATGCGCGTCGGCCTTGCCCGCGCCGGCTAACGCTAAATCCCCATACCCATTCGTCACCGCCCAGTTCCGCACGGCCGCCCACTCAGACCACGTCGTCTCCGTCTTCGCCAGAGAAAAGGCCGCCAGTGTCACCGCGTGCGTCGGCGCGATCGGCGCTCCGCCAAGATTATCCCCCATCGTGAACGTGCCGGCCGGAATCAGCGCGAAACCGGCGGGAGTCGTGACTGCTGGCGGAAACACGGCCGGTGCCGGAGCGGCGAAGATCCACGCGGCCCCAGCCTTACTATTGTCTAAGAACCCTCCAACGATGGCCGTATTGCCGTCGGCGGAGAGAGACACGGAGAATCCTTGGTAAGTGTTGGGCCCCACGGCGCCCGAGCCGACCACCTTGGTCCCCTGCTGGGTCCAGGCTCCTCCGCTCCTCGTCCAGACCCATGCGGCCCCACCGCCACTGTTGTCGGTGTGCCCGCCGACGATGGCTCTGTCGCCGTCGGCGGAGAGGGACACGGAGAAGCCTTGTTGAGCATTCCCTACCGCGCCCGCGCCGATCAGTTTGGTTCCCTGTTGGGTCCAGGCTCCTCCATCCCTCGTCCAAACCCATGCCGCCCCACCAGCGGAGTCGAAGAACCCGCCAACGATGGCCGTCTTGCCGTCGGCGGAAAGGGACACGGAGCGGCCTTGCTGAGCGGTCCCCGCGACGCCCGAGCCGACGAGCTTGGTTCCCTGCTGAGTCCAAGACCCTCCGCTCCTCG
>JACQWL010000545.1 GCA_016209255.1 Verrucomicrobiota bacterium | reverse complement strand
GGCGTCGGCAAGCGACGCCCCTACACTCACCAATTAGTTTGCACGGCTCAACGGACGTGCGGGGTTCGACGGCATGGATCCGCCTGAGTTCCGCCGTTGGACGGAAGCGTTGGACCGTGACCCCGGCTGAAGCCGGCACTCCGAACCCGGACATCACCGATAGTCCTCGCGGACGGGCGTGAAGGTGTCGAGCACGCCACAGGCGGTGAGCGCGCGGCAGCCGTGCGGTGTGCCGCCGGGAATAATCAGGCACATGCCAGGTTCCATCACCCGCGTTTCCGCGCCCACCGTGAACTCGAGCCGCCCCTCGAGCACATAGGAAATTTGATCGTGCGGGTGCTGATGGATTGGCACCACGGCCCCGGCGGCGAGAGCCACGTGGCCAATCGTGAACCGCGCTTCATGCACATAGCGGCCGGCGACGCCGGGGAAGAGATTGCGGGCGGGGAGGGTGGCGAGGGTGGAGTAGGACATGGGGCGATCGGAAAACCGTGAAATCGTGGAAACGTGAACGGTTAAATCGTGGAAACGTGAAAAGGTGGTAAGGTGAGAACGGGAGAAGGGGATTCGGAGGATGACTACAGATCAGCCAGCCGGCTTTGGAAAGGGCGGACTTCGAATCCCAAAACTTGGTTTTTCACGATTCAACCATTCACGCTTCAACGATTCAACCTTTCCACCTTCTCACCTTCGCACCTTCCCACCTTCGCACTTTCCCACCGTTGCACCTTCCCACCTTCGCACCTTCCCACCGTTGCACCTTCCCACCGTTGCACCTTACAACCTTTCCACCTTTGCACCTTTCAGCAATCTACTTCGCCAGCGGCAGCGTCACCCGCATCGTGGTGCCGCCGGGGCTGGTGTTCAGGAGCGTGATGTCGCCGTGGTGGCTCAGAAGAATCCGCTTCGCGATCGCGAGGCCGAGGCCGGTGCCGTCGGGGCGGCCGGAGAGGAATGAATCGAAAACACGATCGCGGATGCCCGCGGGGACACCACCGCCGGTGTCCGTGATGTCGACGATCGCCTGGGGCGCGCCGGAACGGTCGTCGAGGTTTGCGGTGAGCATAATCGTGCCGCCATCAGGCATGGCATGCGTGGCGTTCAGCAGGAGATTGAGCAGCACCTGCTGGATCTGGCCTTTGTGGGCGTCCACGAACAGCGGCCGGGACGGCGGGTCGAAACGCAGCGTGACTTTGCTTTGCGCGAGCTTGAGCCGGAGGAGGACGAGCGTGTCCTCGACAATCTCGACCAGCGACCAGCGCGAGTGGAGGCTCGTCGGCGCCTGGGCAAAACTGAGTACGCGGGAGACGATGGCTTCGAGTTGGTCGAGCTGCTCGCCGATCACGCGCATATCGGTGCGGCGGGGGTCGCCGGCGGGGAAATCGAGGCCGAGGCCGCCGTGGAGGAGCTTGAGCACGGTGAGGGGATTGCGAATCTCGTGCGCGATTTCGGCGGCGAGCAGGCCGAGCGTGGTGAGCCGCTCGTTTTTTCGCAGCACGTCCTCGCTCTGGAAAATGCGCGCGTAGAGCCGGGTGTTTTCCAGCGCGACGGCGCCGAGGCTGGCCAGCGCGGCGCAGAGCCGCTTCTCGTCGTTGTCGAAGCGGTGCATCCGATCGGTAAAAATGGCGACGACCCCGAGAACCTCCCCTTCGAAGATCATCGGCGTGGCAAGCAACGAGCAAAGCGTGGCGTCGGCCGGCAAGTCGGCGAGTTCGCGATATTCGGGCGACTGGATGTCGGCAAACGCGACCTGGCGCCGGGTGTGAATGGCCGCTGCCACGAGGCAGGAATCAAGCGGGAGATCGCGGTTGGACACGGGGACCGCGGCAGCGCTGGCGAGCGAGGCCAGCCGCACCGTCGCGGTGGGAGCATCGTGCAGGTAGAGGCCGCAGGCCCGGGCCTGCATCATGTGCCGGGCCTCCCGGGTCAGCGTGTCGAGCAGTTCCGGCTGATTGTGCTTGGTGACGAGCGACTGGCCGGCGGTGATGAGCGATTCGAGCTGGCGGGCCTTGTCCTTAAGGTGGCCGAGCTGCCAGAGCCGCTGCATGACACGGGCCGCCTCGAGGGCGAGTTGCCCAAGCAGCTCGAGGTCGGCGGTCGAGAAGCCGCCCGCGCGATCGCATTCGAGATCGATGACGCCGAGCACGTGGTCGCCGTCCTGAATGGGTGCCGCCATCTCGCAGCGGGCGGACGAGCGCACGGCGATGTAACGCGGCTCGATGGTGACGTCAGCCACGAGAAGGGGGCGGCGGTTGAGCACGCACCAGCCGGTGATGCCGTGGCCGGGTTTCAGATCGTGCGGCGCGTCGTTGCCTGGCGCGCCGAGCTGGACCTCCGTTTCGAGCCGGTCGGTGTCGGGGTTGAGCAACGCGATCGAGCCGGCGTCGGCGCGGAACGTGGTGGCGAAGACGTCGAGCATCTCGTGCAGCGCGGCCGACGGATCGTCCGAGCGCGCGGCGAGCGCGGTGAGCTGGTAGAGAGCCGGGAGGGCGCGGGGATCCGAGGATTGCGGATTGCGGATTGCGGATTGCGGATTTCCGGAAGGGCTGGGTGCGCTGGTTGGCACAGCGAGGAGGTTTGCGGCCGCCGGCGGCGATGGCGACGCTCAACTGAGCCGTATCCATTCAGTCGACTTCCACTTTGAGAGTGAACCGACGAGCACCAAAAGGTGGACGGCGACCTCCGGGCGCCGTCTGGCCGCGTCCGTAGGAGAAACGCGCCCGGAGGTCGCGTTCCACCTCGAGCCAACTGAGTTCTTACGGCTGAGTCAGGGCGCAGCGAAAGTGGTCCAGCCGCTGCGATGGCGAAGCCCGTCAAATACCCGAAAAAATGGTATATTCAGCGCTTGCGAAAATCCGCAATCCGCAATCCGCAATCCGCAATCCGAAATCTGCAATCCGCAATTACCTGGCCGCCGCCGGCGCGATCACTTCGTTCAGCGCGGTGCGCAGCGCGACGAGGCGCTCATTGCTGTCCACGGGCGCATGGTTGGCGTCCTCGATGTGGAACGTGTCGATGGCCACCCCGCGCTCGGTGCCGATGCGGGCGAAGGTGATGTCGAAACCGTGGTCGCTGATCGTTTTCGCCAGCCGAAAGAGCAGGCCGATCTGGTCGCGGGCCTGGATTTCCACGATCGTGCGCTGCATCGACAGCTCGTGGTAGACATCGACCGTCGGAGGGAACGAGCTCTGCAGGGTCTCGCCGCCCGAACTGGAGAGGTAGCGCGTGGCGGCGATTTTTTTCGCCTGCGCGAGGATGTCGGGAAGGAGGTCCTTGCTGGCGACGAGCGCCTCGTCGATGGTCCGGGCAAACTTTTCCTGCGCGTTCGCGCTCTGCACCGGGCCGCGGCCGGGTTCGACGACATAAAACGTGTCGATCGCGATGTGATCGGCGCGCGAGATGACTTTCGCGCCAAGGATGTTGAGCCCGGCGACACTCAACGCGCCGGCCAGCTTGTAGAAGAGCCCGGCGCGGTCCCAGGTGACGACGTTGACGACCGTGAGCGAACGGTTCAGGTCATCCTTCCAGTCGATGATGGGGCGAAGCGAACCGACGGAGTCCGTCATGGCGATGGACTTGAGCAGGCGGTTGACCATCTGGATGTGGAGCGAAATCTCGGCGTTATCCGTGTGGAGGAAATAGCGATCGGGAAGAAGGCCGAAGTGGGCGTAGATCTCGTCGACGCTGATGCCGGGGATGGTTTTTTCGATGAGGGCCTGTTGGGTCATTTTTTTCTTTTCCTGCAGGGAGACGTCGACCGCCGCGCCGAGCTTCAGCCGTTCGAAGGTGGCGCGGTAAAGGGTCGTGTGCAAGGTGTCCTTGTAACCGTTCCAGAGGTCCGCAGCCGTGCCGCGCGCGTCGCAGAAGGTGTGCACGTAGAGGTGGCGGAGGTGGTCGGCGTTGCCCACCAGCTCCGCAAACGCAGTGGCCGTGTTGGGATCATCTACATCCCTCTTCTGCCAGAATCGTGCCATCGCGAGATGATTTTTGATCACGAACGTGATCAGCTCGCGGCCCTCCGGGGACACGCCGAAGCGCTCGAGGATGGGAGCGGCGAGCCGGACCCCGCTCTCGGCATGGCCGCGGATGCCCTCGGCCTTGCCGATGTCATGGAGCAGCAGGCTGAGATAAAGCAGGGAGGAGTCGCTGGTTCCGTGCAGCGCGGCGCGGTATTTCAGGGTGATGGGCTCGGCCTCGGTGTAGATGCGGTCGAGTTCCCGGATCGCGCTGAGCGTGTGCACATCGGCGGTGTAGCGATGGTAATACTCGTGCTGGACGAGGCAGGTGAGCGCCTCGAATTCCGGGATGAACTTCCCCAGCACGGCAAGTTCGTGCATCTTCGCGAGGATCGGGTGGACCGACCCGGCCTCGGACAGGATGGCGCGGAAGCAGACGCCGGCGTCGGCGGAGTGGGCGACTTGGCGCGTGAGGAGGGGGAGGGAGGTGCGAATCAGCTCGGCGAGATGGAAGTTCAGCGAGGCGTCGAGGGTCTGGCAGTGCCGGAAAACCCGGATGAGCCGCACCGGATCCTCCTGAAAAATCTTCGGATTTTCGGCGGCCAGCTCCCGGCCGCGCAGGATGAATCCGTCGAGGCGTTTCGAGCGCTGGAAACGCGACGCGAGCAGTGACTCGCGAAAGGACTTTGCCGTGCCCGAGCCGTTGCGCCCGATGCTGAGGGCGAGCCGCTCCTCGACGAGTTTCGAGACGCGGAAAACATGCTGCGCCGCACGGTAATAATCCTGCATGAAGTGCTCCACCCGGGGCAGCATGTCGGGCTCCTTGTAGCCGAGGTTTTCGGCGATGCGCGGCTGCAGATCGAGGCTGATCATGTCGGTCGCACGCGCGCTCATGAAGTGCAGCTCGTTGCGGACCCGGAGCAGGAAGTCGTAGGAACGGCGGAAGGCGTCGAGGTCGTCGGAGCGCAAATAGTTTTGCGCGGCCAGTTCGTCGATCGTGGTGACGTCGAGCTTCACGCGCGCCATCCAGACCGCGTTCTGGTAGTCACGGAGCCCGCCGACGCCGTTTTTGATGTCCGGCTCCTGGTTGAAAACGGTGTTGCCGTATTTGCTGCGGCGGTTGGCCTGATCGTCGAGGCGCGCGCCGATGTACCCCTTCGGGTCTTCGCTGATGTAATAGCTGCGATAGGCCTGCGAGAACGTGTCGTACACCTTCTCCGAGCCGGCGATCCGGTGCGCCTCGAGCAGGGCGGTCTTGGTCTGGATTTCCCGCCGGGCCTCGTTGAAGGCATCGTCGATCGTGCGGGTGGAATGGCCGACCTTCAGGCCGCAGTCCCAGAGAATATAAAGGATCTCGTTCGTGAGGTGTTTCTGGAGCGGCTTCGCCTCGGCGGGCTTCGTCTTCGTGGGGAAAAGGAACATCACGTCTACGTCGCTCCAAGGCGACAACTCGCCGCGACCGTAGCCGCCGAGCGCGACGAGCGCCACGGGCGCGGGCGGCGTCCCGCGGGTGCGGGCGTAGGAGTCCATCGCGTAGTCGAAAAGATGGAGCAGCAGCGCATCGATGATCTGGGCGCGTTCGTGCGCGATTTGCAGGCCCGAGGCTCCCGCGGCATGCCGCGACCGCAGCCCCGCGGTTTCGGTCTTCAGGAACTCCTTGCACGCGGCGAGCCGGTCGGCGAGGGGGACTTCGCCGGTGAAGTGCAGGCGCTCGCGGGCGCGGTGGGGGATGTTGGCGGGCATGGGTGAGGGTGAACGCCGAGCATCGAACAACGGACGCCGAACATTCAACGTTCAAGTTGCGGGCAGGGAACTAACGGGCGCATCTGCCGATTGGCGGTGCGAATGTGGGAGGGGCCCTGGTCGCCTTCGGCGCCGCCGTAGGCGGGTAAACTTTATGCCCCGACGCAGGACATGCGCCAACCAGTCGGGGCGTAAAGCCCCTCCCACAGTCGGCCCTCCCAGGGATTTTGGACCGCTGGCACCGACAACACGAGATGCGCGCCGGCGCCGGGAACTAACCACTTGCCTAGCGCCGGGGCGCGGGGTTGTCTCCCCGGTTCAATTCAAGCACCGACCCATGGCCGAGATTAACAAGAGCTACGAACCGCGCGATGTCGAAAAGAAGTGG
>JACQWL010000563.1 GCA_016209255.1 Verrucomicrobiota bacterium | reverse complement strand
GCCCAGTCCGCGCAGGAGTGTGCGACGGGTGAGGCGGGAGGCGGACGGGGCAGGCGGGTGGAATGTGTTCATGGGGGCAGGAGGCAGCCGAACCGGTTTGGGTTCGTAATCGCGACGGCGGAACGAACGGTCGCCCTTGATAAGAGCGAAAGTGGCCGGCGGCACAACCCGCAACGTGGCTCCATTCAGACCCTCGAAATACGTCATTTCCGGTCTGGCCGCGGGATACGTCAGGTCGGATCTTACGAGCCATCAGTCATCGTCGCTCAAGGCGGCTCCGCGCTGTTTCAACCGCTTCGCCGACTCTCAATACTCGCGCTTCGTCTCGATCCCCGGCTGCGGCACCGGATATTTGCCGTCGGGGCCAAGTTGCAGCGGGGAGGGTCCATCCATCGTCAGCGTGTCCACCCCCGGCGCGAACTCATGCTCGCAGTTGAGCATCTGGTCAAAGGTGATGACCTGGCCGGTGTGCGCGGCCATGCGGCCCATGGAGGCGACCATGCTGGCCTCCGCGCCGCGCTTGACCTCGTTGTAGGGCCTGTCCTGGCGGATCGCGGCGATGAGATTGTCCCACTCGAGTTGTTGCGGGTTCTTCTCCGGCTGGGGAAACGCCCAGCGCAGATTCTTGTCCGCGAGGTCGATCTGGTCCTTCGGGGTCAGAATGCGCGGGATCTTCTGGCCGTCGTAGATCCGCACCCGCCCGGGATGGTGGGAACGCGTCGTGATGACCGCCGAGCCCTTGGTGCCATGGGCATAGCTGGCAAATTCGTTGTGCACCCCGGGCATGTTGCGCCCCTCATAATGGAGCTTGGCCCCGTCGGGATAGGTGTACTGGACCGAATAGGTGTCGAAGTTCTGGTCGAGCGAATCGCCGCGGTAGTGGCGGCCGCCGATCGCCATGGCTTCCACCGGCCAGGCGTCCTTCATCCAGGAGCACTCATCGATCTGGTGGATGTAGTAGTCGGAGAAGACGCCGCCGCTCAGCCAGAGGAAGGCGTGGAACTTGGAAATCTGATACATCAGTTCCGAGATGCCCTCGGGCTTGGGCGGCGCGGTGCCGCCGCCGGAACCCATGCGGTAGGCCCGCATCGAGACGATTTCGCCGATCTGGTCTTCGCGGATGCGTTGATACAGTTCCTTCCGGCCCTCGCAGTGGCGGACCATCAGACCGACGCCGACCTTGAGGCTCTTCTCCTTCGCCTTTTCGCCCAGGTCGATCATGCGGCGCGTGGTGGGTCCATCCACGGACAGCGGTTTCTCCATGAACACGTGCAGGCCCTTCGCGATCGCGTGCTGGAACTGCACCCAGCGAAACGCCGGTGGCGTCGCAAGGATCACGACATCACCCGGCTTGAGGCAGTCCATCGCCGCCTTGTAGCCATCGAAGCCAATGAACTGCCGGTCGGCGGGCACCTCGATCCGGGCCACCTGCTGCGGATACTGCTTGGTGAGGCGTTCGAGCGACGATTGCAGTTTCGCGGGGAACACGTCCGCCATCGCCACGAGCGTGATCGGACCGCTCGTCGTCGACAGCGCCTGACCGGCGGCCCCGGTGCCGCGGCCGCCACAGCCGACCAACGCGACCCGGATGCCGTCGCTGCCCGCCGCATGCACGTGCGGCAGCGTGACGCCGGCGAGGGCCGACACCGCGGCGACCTGACCCGAATGTTTGAGAAAGTCGCGACGCGACAATGCCGGAGAGGAGAAGGCGTTCATGGAATGAGCGTAGGCTGGAGTTGAGGAGTATGAGGCGTGATGTTACTGGAGGAAAATGGATATCCAAGGGGTTAGCCCGCATTTTTCACACTCTCAGCGGTTCTTTCGGCCGTCCAAGAGCGCACACGCGGAGTGGAATCGTGAGTGTGCGGGAAATGCGGGTTACAAGCAAAACCGCAGCGGTTTACCCGCCTCCGGCGGCGCCAAAGGCGACCAGGGTTTTGCCAATAACCTGGACGCTCCAAACGGCAGCGACAGCGGCTACGATTTTCGAACACTGTGTGGCTGCGCATGAGAGAAGAGTGTGAAATGTCCAGGTTAGCCGTGGCCACCGCGGGGAAATATATGCAACTCGGCCGGCACACCGGCGGCCCAGCAGGCGCGCATGGTTTCTCGTCAGTTCGGGCGGTTGGGCGACGGTGGCTGGGCGCCGATCGTCTCGCGCCAGGTGTTCAGTTGCCGGAGCATGGCCGCGGTCTTATCCGGCTTGGGAAGCGCGAGGTTGTTCAACTCGCCGATATCATCGCGCAGGTTGTAGAGCTCGACGTGATCGTCCTCGTAGAAGTGCAGCAACTTCCAGTCGCCGTTGCGCACGGCTGAACTGGGGCTCGCGGAAAGCCCGGCCATGGAGCGGCGGTAGTGCGGGTAGTGCCAGTAAAGCGGGTGCGGTGAAATACTCCCATCGCCGCGAAGCACGGCCGCAAAGCTGCGACCGTCGAGTGCAGGCAGCAGGACGGGCTTGACTCCGGCGAGGTCCGCGAGCGTCGCATGCCAGTCCACCCAATGCACCGGGACGTCGGTCGTGGTTCCCGGCTTGATCGTGCCTGACCACCGGATGATCAGGGGCACGCGGATGCCACCTTCGTAGAGGCTGGCCTTGCCTTCGCGCAACGGCGAGTTGTCGGCGAGCCGCTCATTGTCGTAGCCGAGAAAACCGCCGTTGTCGGAGCCGAAGATCACGACGGTGTTCCGAGCCAGGCCGTGGCGCTCGAGGCCGGCCAGCAACCGGCCGGTTTCACGGTCCAGGGCTTCGACCTCGGCGGCATAGGCCGGATTCCGACCTCCGCGCCCGAACTCCGGCCGGGCGGCGTAGGCGGCGACGCGCGCGGGGTCGGGGTGCAGGGGCACGTGCGGCCGGGAATAGTTCACGTAGACAAAGAACGGCCGCGAGTGCTTCTTCGCCAGCAGGTCGAGCGCGGCATCCACCAAGGCCTCGTCCGGCCCATTGATGACTTCCGCAAAACCATGATCCTTGGGTGAGTCGTCGAAGCCCCATTTGCCCAGAATGGCCGTGCGATAACCGGCTGCCGTCAACGTGCGCGCGATAGAGGGTGTGTTCGTCGGGAACGTGGTGAGAAAATTGGGGTGCGCAAATTTTCGGCCGGCCGTATCCTCGGTCTTGTATCCGGGCTGTCCAGTGGTGTGCAGGCGGGCGGCGTGCAGGCCGGTTATCAGACCGGCGCGCGACGGTGTGCAGATGGCGGAGCCGGCGTAGGCCTGGGTGAAACGCAGTCCCTCGCGCGCGAGCGCATCGATGGCCGGAGTCGAATAATGGCTGGCTCCATAGCAACCGACGTCGCTCCAGCCCAAATCGTCGGCGTGGATGAAAAGGATATTCGGCCGCTGGCCGCTCTGGGCGCCACCCAGACACGGGCCGGCGCAGGCGGCCAGCGCGGCGGCGAGAAGACAAAAGATGTCGCGCCGGATGGGCGCGTCAGACGATGTCGGCATAAAGCCATTTTATCGGCACGCGCGTGAGCATCAACTCGCGTCCGCGGGTGACCACCGGGCTGCGAAAATAGTGCACGAGGGCGTGGTCGCCATGGAACACGACGCCCGGGTAGGCCCATTCGTAGTTGATGTCATTCTCGAGCACCTTGGGCAGGCCCCAGTGGCGTCCACCGTCCTTGCTTACGGCGCAAAGCAGCGGGCAGCGCGACGTGGCATGGCCACCGAGCGGTACGTCGACCGCGGCCCGGCCGTCCACTGCCGGCACGCGCAGGGTGTGCTTCGGCAGGTTGAAGTTGCAGTTCCAGATCATGAGCAGATCGTCGGTGCGGGGAATGCGCGTGAGGTAGGTCGGCGCATCGGGTGCGATGACGCCGGAAGGACGTGGTTCGGACCACGTGGCGCCGTGGTCGGTGGACCCGCTGGCGAAGGCCTGGCCTCGCCAGGAACGCAGCACCATGTACAACGAACCGTCGGCGCGCCGGGCAACGCAGCTCTCGTTCAACCCGACCGCGACGTTCTCGGTCAGACGGTTGGAGTGTTTCCACGTGGCGCCGCCGTCATCCGAATAAGCGATGTAGACGTTTTTGTGGTAATACTGGTCGCCTTCGCCTTTGAAGCGCGGAGTGTTCGTATGGCACTGCACGAGCAGGCGGCCGGAAGGAAGCGCCCAGGCGCGGTCGTGACAGCCGGTGTGATACGTGCCGTCGTCGGGGGTGATGCGCACCGCGTCGGACCAGGTGGCGCCCTCGTCGCGGGAGAAACGCACCCGGCGGGCGCAGGGTCCGTAATTGTCCTTGTGGTTGCCGCCGCTGCGCCAGCTATACGCCAGCATCAGACGCCCGTCCGGGAGCCGGGCGAGCGCGGGTGACATCGTGTTCACGCGCGCGTCGGCATCGTCGGCATAGACGCGCGGGGCGCCCCAAGTCCGGCCGCCGTCCTGCGAAACGATTCCGCTGATCCGCGCATAGCCGTCGTCGCTCCACGGCGAGCGGCGGAGCGGTGAAGGCGGCGGACGATCCTTCGCGGGCATCAGATCCACGTCCATGAACTCCGTCCAGAGCAGCAGGACGGAGCCATCCTTGAGCACCACGCCCGAGCCCTCGGTGTTTTTCGGATTCAGCGGCGAAAGCGGGCGGAGCAACCGGCGTTCGAGCCCGTCGGCGCGATTGGGCCCATTGCCGGTGCTGGGGGCGGTGTTCGGGAGGGAGGCGGGATTTTGCGCGGCGAGACGGGGCAGTGCGGCCAGAGCGGAGCCGGCGGCCAGGGATCGGACAAAGGAGCGGCGGTCGAGGGGGTTCATGGCTGACAGGCAATATGCATCGTGAGTGGGTGGGATTGAACTCCGGAATTGCTGGCACCTCCGGGGCACCACCTCTGTTTTCGCCGCAGCGATTCGAGCCCGAGCGCAACCGGCGTTTTGGTCCGTCGGCTGAAATCCTCCTGCTCGTAATCCTACTCTTGCTCGTAATCGTTTCACCGCAGATCGGGCACGATTGCGAATCACGAGCACGACACCGGCAGCGTGCTTCTTTTTGCCGGCGCGATCCGCTGTAGGCGCGGCCGCTGGCCGGGCGGGACCGGCCGGGCATCACCTGGGACGCGCCGAGAAGTGGGTTTCGGCAGCGGACAGTGGCCCCCAGAAGGTACCATCAACTGCGGGTTGCCGGGAATCGTAGTGGGCGGTCAATGGGATGTTAAACGCACGGACCGCCGTGCCGTGTGGACTTAAGTTGGCACCCCAGACACCCTCTTACCATGAATACGCCCCGATTCCTCCTCGTTGTTGCGCTGGCCTTGAGCCGGTTCGTTCCCGCATCGATCCTGGGTCAAACCACGGCGACCGCCCCTGGCGCGCCCTCCGCCAAACCGGCGGGAGACGTGGTCACGTTGAATCCGTTCACCGTCAGTGCCGAACAGGATTCCGGTTACCGGGCAACGAACACGCTTTCGGGTACGCGCATCAACACGTCGTTGCGCGACATTGCCACCTCGATTCAGGTCATCACGCCGGAGTTCCTGGAGGACACCGGGATCTCCAACGTTACGGAGCTCCTGCAGTACACCACGGGAACCGAGGTCGCGGGCGGCGCCGGCGGAAACTTCTATTCCAACGACGTCGGCACCACCGCGTTTGTCTCCAGCGACGGGAACCGCCGCAGCGAAACCACCCCCACCCGCATCCGGGGGCTGACCAGCGCCTCCACCTCTCGCGGCATGTATCCGTCGCTGATTCCGTTCGACAGCTATAACATCAGCCGGGTCGAGATCAACCGGGGCGCGAACAGCGTCCTCTTCGGGCTCGGCTCCCCCGCCGGGATAATCAACCACAACGTCACCGAAGCGGCCTGGCGCAACGAGCACAAAGTGGAAACGCGCGTGGATAATTTCGGCAGCTTCCGGAGCGTCCTCGACCTCAATCGCGTGCTGGTGAAGGACAAGCTCGCCGTTCGCGCGATCGGACTGAACGACGAGACCAAGTACCAGCAGGACCCGGCCTTTCGCGACGATCGCCGCTATTTTGCCGCGGCCACCTACCGTCCATTCCGCAGCACCTCAATCTCGGCGAACTTCGAGAAGGGTTGGATCGACTCGACTCTGCCCCGTCAGGATCCCCCCCGCGATTATATCACCCATTTTTCGGCGACCGGCGGAGTGACGGTGCCGGGCAACGTCGACTATCGTGACCTCCCATCGAACTCGTCGTTCATCCAGTTCGACAGCGGCGCGGGCGGGCGGCTGATGAATTTCGACGGCCCCAACGCGGCGAGCGCCACGACCGCGTTGTTCCAGTGGCCCGAAAACGTCTTCAATCGCGGAGTGGTGAATCCCGCAGCGGTCAATCGGGCGCGGGTGAGCGACTTTCGCTTCCACCAACTCGCGATGCAGAACGGTCGCGAATATATCGCGGCGGCCTACGGCAACCTGCGCGGTCTCGACGCCTACCAGCTCTTTCTCGTCGATCCGACGGTGTTCGATTTCTTCAACAACACCATCGACGGCGCGGCCAGTTTCCAGTGGGGTCGGATCGAGGCGTTCAACGTTGCGCTCCGGCAGGAGTTCCTCCGCGGCAATGTCGGCCTCGAGCTGGGTTACGATCTGCAGACCTACGATTCCGGGTTCGTCGATGCCTTGGACGGCATCCGGGGCAACGCCCTGAAGCTCGATGTCAACCAGACCGTCTTCGCCTACGCGATTCCGGGAAATCCGGGTTCCGGCATGGCTCCGAATCCGAACTTCCTCCGGCCGTTCATCGGCTCGCGCGGCTCGTTTGCCGATCGCGGCAACGAGAACCGGACCGTGCGCGCCACGGCCTACCTGCGGCATGATTTCACCCAGCGATCCAAAGGCTGGGTGGCGAGACTGCTCGGCCGGCAGACCCTCACGATGGTGGCCTTCGACTACCAGGTCGATCGCCGCTCGCTCTCGGGGAATCCCGCGTTCATGGACTACGACGATTTGCGTGCGCTCGGCCTGACCGATGCCCAGTCGAGGGCCAGCGCAAACTCCCTGGGCAATGTCATCTACCTGGGAAATTCGGTGGCGGGACGCTCCACGGTTTCAGGCCTGAACCTCACCGGCTACAAGGGTGACTACACCTTTCCCAATACGGTAAATATCAATTACATTCAGTCGCCGTCCGGGGAGATTCGGACGGGTTCGGTTCGGGTGCATCATATTGATAACGAGCCGATCGATCGCCTGGCCACCGGTGCCAGCCTGGCGCGCGATAAGCTGGGTACGGCGGCCGCTGTCCTCCAGAGCCACTGGTGGGACGGCGCGCTCATCACCACGTATGGCGTGCGGCGGGACCGGGTGAAGCAATACGCCTCGAGTGCATTTCCGACCCGCACCGACTTCACGAGAATCTTCGACCCAAACGCGCCGTTTCCCTCGACCCCTGCGAACGAGGCGGAACGGGACACGCTCACGTACAGCGGCGTGCTGCGGTTGAACAAGCTGGTCGGCAAGTGGATGCCGCGAGGCGTCGAGATGGACCTGCACTACGGCTGGTCGGAGAACTACCAGGGTTTGTCGGGGGCAAGAAGCGTCAAGGGTGGGTTCTTCGATGCGCCCGTGGGCGAAACGAAGGAGTTTGGGGTCAGCATGAACCTGCTCAACGACAAGCTGGTCTTCCGAGCCAATTGGTTCGAGACCGCCCAGCAGAACCTGGCGG
>JACQWL010000550.1 GCA_016209255.1 Verrucomicrobiota bacterium | reverse complement strand
GTTTCATGGTGTTCCTTTCGACTAAGCGGTGCTGTCAGAGGAGAGTTCTTCGGAGGTGAAATGTACGGGAAAGGCGATGGGGCTAAAGGAGCGACGCGACGGACTGGGTTATTTTTCGAGGCCGAAGGCCGGAACGAGTTTTTCGAGCGTGAATTTGTTGCGGAGTTTGCAGGCGGAATTTTCTCTGGCTTGGCGCCGACTCTCCAAATGCCAAATTCGACGGGCATGGTTCACCCGGCCCGCTCAGCCCGCATGCGCGCCAGCATGCGGTCATAGCTTTCGCATTCCTCGCGGGACGGCGGGTTCTTGCGCTCTTCCTCTTCCCATCGTGCAAACATAGCGCGTACGCGGACGGAGCGGGCCTTGATTTCCGCTGGAGTGAGCGGACGGAGCATATGGCCGAAACGCTTCCGGGCCGCTTGGCGCGCGGCGGCGAGCTCGTCCGCTAGCTCATGATGAAGTTGGTGGCGAAATTCCTCATCCGAGAGTTTTGGAGCCGGACGTGTATGGGCACCGCGACGGCGCTGCGGTGCGAGGGTTACGGATTTGGTAATGGTTTTCACGATGAGATTCCTTTCGTTGGCAGAACAGTAATCCGGTAAGCTCACACGTCCAGAAACTGCACGTTCAGCGCGTTGTCCTCGATGAACTGGCGGCGGGGCGGGACCTCGTCGCCCATCAGGAGGGTGAAGAGCTGGTCGGCCTTGGCGGCGTCGTTGACCGACACCCGCAGCAGGCGGCGTTTTTCGGGATCCATCGTGGTCTCGAACAGCTGCTTCGGGTTCATTTCCCCGAGACCCTTGTAGCGCTGGATGCTCAGGCCCTTGCGACCGTTGGCGCGGATCTGCGTGACGATCTCGAGCGGCGAGAACAGCTCGGTCCTGGTCTCCGATTTCTGGCCGGAGTTTTCCGTGATGATGTAGCGCGCGTGCTCCGTCGCGCTGAAGCGATTGATCTCGAGTCCGATCCCCGCATTGGCGCGGAGAAGCTTCGCCATCTCGGTGCTTTCGAAAATCTCGTGGATCGTGACGCGCTTGGCGGGCGCGGCGGGCTTTTTGGCGTCGCCGGCGCCGTTGGGCACCTCGGCGATGTCGAGATCGGCATCGAGATTGTGCCGCGCGGTGAAGGCCGCGCGGGCGGCCTCGTCAGCGAGGAACTCGAAGGTCTCCTTGTTGCCCTCGCGAATGCGGGCGATGTAGCGCGGGAGATCCTGCGTCTCGGGATGGTGGCGGTCGAGATACTCCGGCAACGTGGCGCCGTAGCGCGTGACACCGGCGCCGAGTTTCTCGAGCGCGGCGAGGTTCTCGACGATCTTGTCGATCTGCGCCGGGGCGAAGACGTGCTGGTCTTTCAGCCGCGTGAGCACGACATCCTCGGAGCCGAGCTCGAGCAGGATGCGGTTGAGCTGCTCGTCGTTGTCGATGTATTGCTCGCGCTTCTTGCGCTTGATTTTGTAGAGCGGCGGCTGGGCGATGTAGACGAAGCCGCGGTCGAAGAGGCCGCGCATCTGGCGGTAGAGAAACGTCAGCAGCAGCGTCCGGATGTGCGAGCCGTCGTCGTCGGCGTCCGTCATGAAGCGGTGCTTGTGGTAGCGCGCCTTGTCCTCGTTGAAGGCGGAGTCCTCCTCGCCGGCGCCGATGCCGGTGCCGATGGCGGTGATGAGGGTGCGGATTTCCTCGTTGTTGAGCACCTTGTCGAGCTGGGCTTTCTCCGAGTTGATCAGCTTGCCGCGCAGCGGGAGGATCGCCTGGAAGCGGCGGTCGCGGCCCTGCTTGGCGGAGCCGCCGGCGGAGTCGCCCTCGACGATGTAAAGCTCGGTGAGGGCGGGATCGCGCTCGGAGCAATCGGCCAGCTTGCCGGGGAGCCCGCCGCCGGAGAGCGCGCCCTTGCGGATCGTCTCGCGGGCCTTGCGCGCGGCCTCGCGGGCGCGGGCGGCCATGAGCGACTTGTTGATGATGCGCTTGCCGACGGCCGTGTTGGTCTCGAGGAAGAACTTCAGTTTCTCGCCGACGATTTTCTGCACGATGCCGTCGACTTCGCCGTTCGAGAGCTTGGTCTTGGTCTGGCCCTCGAAGCGGGGCTCGGGGACCTTCACGCTGACGACCGCCACGAGGCCCTCGCGCACGTCGTCGCCGGTGATCGACGGGTCCTTCTCCTTGATCAGGCCCTCGGCCTTGGCGAAATTGTTGAGCACGCGGGTGAGCGCGGTGCGGAAGCCGCTGAGGTGCGTGCCGCCCTCGAGATTGTAGATCGAGTTGGCGTAGGCGAACACCTGGTCGGCGAACGAGTCGTTGTACTGGATGGCGACGTCGACGCCGGTCGGCGGCTTCGAGGGGTCGGCTTCGTTGGCGACGGAGTCGGAAAACGTGATGGGCTTCTCGTGCAGGACGTTCTTGTTCTGGTTGAGAAACTTCACGAACTCGGTGATGCCATCGCGAAACAGGAACTCCTCCCCTTTCTGCGCGCGCTCGTCGGCCAGCTCGATGCGGATGCCGGGATTGAGAAAGGCGAGCTCGCGCAGGCGGCGGGCGAGAATGTCGTATTGGAATTCGCGCGTGGTCAGGAAGATTTCCGGGTCGGGCTTGAATGTGATTTTCGTGCCGGTTTTCTTCGTGTCGCCGATCACGGCCATCTTCTGGGTGGTCTTGCCCTGCGCGAAACGCATCTGGTAGACCTTGCCCGCGCGGCGGACCTCCGCCTCGAACCACTCGGACACCGCGTTGACGCACTTCGCGCCGACGCCATGCAGCCCGCCCGACACCTGGTAGGCGCCTTTGCCAAACTTGCCGCCGGCGTGGAGATTCGTCAGGACGAGTTCGAGGGCCGGAATCTTGTAGACGGGATGGAGGTCGACCGGGATGCCGCGGCCATTGTCCTCGACCGAGCAGGAGCCATCCAGGTGAATGCTGACGGTGATCTGCGACGCAAACCCGGCGAGCGCTTCGTCGATCGAATTGTCGACGACCTCGAAGACGCAGTGGTGCAGGCCGCGCTCGTTCGTGTCCCCGATATACATGTCGGGACGCTTGCGGACGCCCTCGAGACCTTCGAGTTTTTGGATCTTTGAAGCGTCGTAGGCGGCGGCGCCGGCTTGGAATTTTGCGTCGTTGTGGGAGTCGGGGACGTCAGGCATGAAAAACGGTTTTAAGCGGGCCGGGTGGTTGGAAAATGAAAGGAAAAATCTCTCGGAGAACGGCCGGACTGGCGAGGGTTTTTTTGGGAAAAAACCGCCCCGGAACCGGGCTTCTTTTGCCCTACGAACGAGAGTTTCGTTTGACCGGCGTGGGGGTAGCCACAATCTGCCCTTTGCCATGCCCAGTCCGGTCATCCAAACCCTCCTCATTCTGCTCGATCGCGATTTGAAACGGCTGGGGGTGGAGGCCCAGTTGAAGGCCGTTCCCGGCGATATCGTGCGGGTGGAGCAGAGAATCGCGGCCGAAAAGGCCGCGATTGAGGCGGCGCGGACGGAATTGAGGGACTTGGAGGCGAAAAAGAAGGTCTTGGAGACCGAAATCGGCTCCGCGGAGGACAAGCTGGGCCGTTACAAGAGCCAGCAGCTGTTGGTGCGGAAGAACGACGAGTATCAGGCGTTGAGCCATGAAATCGAGACGACCCAAACTCAGATCGGCGATCTCGAGGGCAATGAACTCGAGCTCATGTATGCGATCGACGAAGCGAGGAAGCGGTTCAGCGCTGCCGAAGCAGAGCTGAAGGCGAACATCTCGGGACATGAGGCGCGGATCAAGATGCTGCAGGAAAGGGAGATAAGCCTGATCGCCGAGTTGAAGGCGGTTCGGGCGGAGGTCGCGGCGGCGCGGGAGCCCATTGGCGAGCCCAAGCTGCGGTTGTATGACCGGATTGCGGTCCGCAACATGCCGGCGGTGGTGCCGATCCACCACGTCGACAAGTGCGGCGGTTGCCACTTGAAGGTGTCGAGCGAGGTCGTGTCAGCGGCCCGCGGCAAGGGCGGCGACCCGATGGCCGTGCTGCCCACCTGCGACCAATGCGGGAGGATTGTTTATTGGGAGGGTTAGCCGTTTGTGGGGGGGAAGGGAGATCGTCCCCGGGCCACCAGGACGGATTTTTTTCCACGGGGTAGATCGGAGGACGCAGCCGGCGATGAGCCGCCAGGCTGCGCCCGCTTTTTGCAAACCGGGCAAAGACCTGACGCGCCTAAACACCCAGATTGAAAATTGAGAAATGAAAATCTGAGATCGGGAATCTCCGGCGACGGCGTGCGATCATGGCGGTCCTGAACCACGAGGAATTGTCCGAGCGTCCTTGGCGCGTCGGCCAGGTCGTCGATGCGTTGCCAGCCACGCGGCTCGGGCGGCAGGTCGCGGGACAGCTGGTGCGACAACCCCAATTAGCGATTCCAGATTCTCAATTTTCAATTTTCAATCTGAGTATTCACGTCGAGGGTCACTGATGCACGACGAAGATCGGAGGGCGCAACCTTTGACGAGTCGCAAAGCAGGGCTCCCTGATACAAGCCGTGCAAGAATCCGTCGTGCCGGGAAACTGCCCAACGCCCAAAAGCTTGCTCCGGGAATGGTTCCCCGTCATATCTTGTCGTCTTAGCTTTGGGGCCTGGCTGTCGCTCCGAGTTCTTTGATCCCAAGGTGCGGGTAATGCCGCGCCCGATAGAAGTTCGGAGAGGAAAGTCCGGACACCACAGGGCAGGATGCCGCACGAGCTTCACCGCAAGTGCGGGCGCCGCGCGTCAAGGCGCGGCGACGGACAGTGTCACAGAAAACAAACTGCTCCGCAGTTTGAGTGAAAGGGAAAGGCAGGAGGGAGAGGGGAAACCCGATCACTCTCACCCTCACTTTCACTTCTCACTCGCGAAGCGAGGGTGAAAAGGTGGGGTAAGAGCCCACCGCGCCGACGGCGACGTCGGCGGCACGAAAAACCCCGTCTGGTGCAAGGCAAAATAGGTGGCTGGGTGGCCCGCCCGATAGCCACGGGTATGCCGCACCTTCCGTCGTTCCCGCGCGCAAGCGCGGGGGCGAAAGGGAGGCAAGTCCGCCGCAAGGCGGACGTGAGAGAAATGACGGCCGAACCCCGACTTGTCGGGGGGAACAGAATCCGGCTTACCGGCCCCAAAGCTAAGATCTAACGATGCCGTCCGAAGGTGGGCCGGGCGCTCCGCGCACGGCCGGATCGATTTGCCTTTCTTGTTTCCACCACTGCCGGAATCGGATTCATACGTGGACTCGCGGAACCGTTTCGCGGGATCACCGCCGACGGCAAGGTGCAGCCGGGACTTTTTGCGATTCGTTCGACGGGCGTCTCGACCGCGCCGGTGCGCACGGCGGCGACGGCCTGGCTCAAGGCGCTCAGCGAGGAGCAG
>JACQWL010000543.1 GCA_016209255.1 Verrucomicrobiota bacterium | reverse complement strand
TGGGCCGGGCGCTGAAATCGCTGCCGCGGGAGCAACTCGTGATCTCGACCAAGATCGCGCTGGCCGGCGGAATGCCCGGCGAGCCAATGAAGGTGATGCGGACCAACGAAATCGAGGCCGCGGTCGAAACGAGTTTGCGACGTTTGCAGATGGATTACGTCGACCTGATGCTCATCGGCGTGGCGGGACCGGAGCATTTCGACATTGTGGTCACCGAACACCTGCCGGTGTTGGTGCGGTTGAAGGCAGCGGGCAAGATCCGCCATCTGGGCTCAACCGAGCTCTCGCGCTCGGATGGCTCACACGAGTGGCTGAAGAAGATCCTGCCGGTCGGTGCGCTCGATGTGGCGATGGTGGCGCACAACATGATCAACCAGTCGGCGCAGAAAACCGTGTTTCCACTCTGCCGGGAATTGAACGTCGGCGTGTTCAATGTCTTCACGGTTCGGCGGGTGTTCAGCGTGCCAGGCCGGCTGCAAGAGGTTGTCCGCAGTTTGAGGGAGCGCGGCGTCATCGCGCCGGACGCGGTTCCGAATGACGCGCCGCTGGACTGGCTGATGGCCGATGGCACCAGCGAGTCGATTATCGAAGCCGCCTATCGATACGCCGCCTACACCGATGGCGTGACAACAATCATGAACGGCGCAAACGACATCGCGTTGCTCGAACAGAACATCCGCAGTGTGCACAAAGGGCCGCTTCCTGTGGCCGCGTGCGAGCGGTTGCGGGCGATTTTTGGCCGTGTCGCGGAACCGATCGGCAACTAGCGACAAAAAAGGACGTCGGCCTGCGCTGTCCGCCATCAATCCGGCAGGTCGCGTCGTCGGTTTCGCTGTCCCAATAGGTTGTCGGGCTGGGTCTTGCGGGAAATTGGGCAGAAGTCGGAGAATAGATGCAGTTACAATTCGGGTTTATAGACCGGCAAGCCAAATGAACTCGCCCTAAGTTTGGTGTCACCCAGACCAGCGTACGTCCCGACGTTATTGAAAACCTGTTGACACTGTAATGGCAATCATGTCATCGGAATGTATCCAATTCCGCCGAGCGCTAGAACGCCCACGTAATTAACCCCATTCCGTTCAGGGAACGCCTGCGAGCTCCAATTTTGCGGTCATGTCGCCCAGACACCAGACTGTTGTTTGGCCGGCAGCCGGCCGCTTTGCAGCTCCCGTTTCCTTGTCAACCCGCCTACTCCACTCCGCTCCACCGCCCCGAAAATGCGTATGAAAACTGCAATTCGCTGGATCGCGCCCGTCTGGGGCGCTTTTTTGGTCACGGCCCTGTCCGGTCTCGAGGCGTTCTCCGCCGAAGAAGCCAAGCCGGCGGCGAAGACGCCGGACGAAGTCACCACGATGTCGCCGTTCGATGTGCAATCGACGCGCGAGAAGGGCTATCGGGCGACCGATTCGAAGACCGCCACCGGCATCGCCCTCGAGCTCGCCAAGACGCCGATCAACATCCAGGTCATCACCTCGGACTTCATCCAGGATCTGAACCTCGACAGCATGCACGAAACCTTGCGGTACACCTCGGGCGTGATGATCGACGAGTTCAACCGGGATGCCTCCGGCGTGCGCATGCGCGGCTTTCAAGGCACGACCTTTTATCGCAACGGCGTGCCGCGCAGCAATGGCATCTACACCGACAACCTCGACCGCATCGAAGTCGTGAAGGGACCGGTCTCGGCGTTTTTTGGCCAGTCGATTCCGGGCGGACTGGTGAACTACATCACCAAAACCCCGGAATTCAAGACCGCGGGTGATCTGACGCTCACGTATGGGAGTTTCGACTACAAGCGGGCCGTCTTCGACTACCAGGGCGTCCTGCCTTCGTACCATAAACTGGCCTACCGGGTGATCGCCACAAAGCGCGACAGCGAGGACTGGCGCAACTTCGAATACGTCAGGCGATCCTATGTTTCGCCGCAGGTCCGTTGGAAACCGAACTCCCGCATCGACCTCACGGTCGGCTATGAATGGACGCTGAGCCACGAAAACCTGTTGAACAACGGGCGCACCAATCTGCAATTTCATGCCGACTGGGCGAATCCCCCGCCGGATGTGATCAATTTCAACCGGAACGCCACCCGGCCGACCGATGCGGCAGTGATCACCTTCCTGAAGAACCGCTGGAATGCCAGCATTGCGAACTGGGCGGCAGACATTGGCGCGGTGCGGGGTATCCGGCCCCCCACCGTCACCACCGGGAATCTCGCGTCATTCTATCCTGAGGGCCGCAAGTACAACACGGGGGGTCCCGGGGCCGACAAGCTTTTCCGCACGCGCAACATCGATGCGGCGCTCCGGCTGAAAGCGACCGAATGGATGGACGTGAAGTACACGTACTCCTACTATTGGGACTACGTCGACCGCTATCAGCCCTTCGGTTTTCCCAATGGCGACCGGACCATTCCGTATGCCGAACGCACAAATGTGTCTTGGAATTTCGCGGAGGTAAACAACGTCGACGTGTTGTTCACCAAGAATATTCTCGGTGGGCGCCACCGGCTGCTGGTCGGCGGGCAGATCACGGACACGGAGGCGAAGACCGGGACCCGCCGGATGGAATATACCAGCCTCCAGCCGGTCGTCCACAATGGCGTCACGTTCACCGGCCGCAATGTGGCGCTGAATTACAATCCGTTCATCGACCCCCAGATTGATGTGCGCAACTTGATCAAGGAGATCAACCCGATCGTGGGCCGCAACTACGCGCATATCCGGAGCTATTACGTTTCCTACCAGGCTTCGACGTTCAAGGACCGTCTGAACACGTTGATCAGCGTTCGGCACGAGGGCAACGCCGATGGTACCAGCGGCACCGTTCCGAGTTTCGGCGTGAATTATGAATTCATTCCCGGCTTTCTCTTTTTCGCCAGCCGCAGCGAAAACTTTCGCGTGAACGGGCCCAACATCACCGGGCCCGGCGTCCGGCCCGGCGAATTGCAGACCAACCTGCCGCCGGAGGAGGCGATCGGGACGGACATCGGCATCAAGTCGAATTGGAAGGAAAACGCGCTTGTCGGTACCCTGAGCTATTTCACCCTCGACAACAAAAACGAACGGCGGACCGACACCGCGCGGACGATGCTCACCGAGCCCCGCAATCTCGACAACACGAACACGAACGACGTGCAGTGGTTCAACATCGGCGGCCGGGAGCGCAGCTCGGGGCTCGAACTCGACCTCGCCTGGACGCCGGTGCGCGACTACGAGACGGTTTTGGCCTACTCGTACATCTGGGAGGCCAAGATCGTCGCCGATCCGAGTCTCGCGCCGGGGAGCAACGATGCCCGAATCCAAATCGGCCGGCGCATCGGCAATACCCCGGTGCATCAGTTCAAATGGTGGAACAAGTACACGTTTGCCAAGGGCCGCTGGAAGGGTCTGGCGCTCGGGGCCGGCGTCCGTTTCATCGGCGCGACACCCGGCGCGACCCACCAGACCATTTTTGACGAATACAATCCCGCCTACCGGCTCGTGGATTTGTATGCGGGTTATCGCACCAAGTTGATGGGCCGGCCGGTTTCGGCGGCGCTCACGGTCGAAAACGCGACGAACCACATCTACGTCCAAGGTCTGAACAATACTTACGCAGACCCGCGCAAGATCTTCTTGAACGTGGCGTGCGGATTCTGAGGCGAAAGCATGCCGTCGGCCGCAAATGCCCGTGTGGACTGGAAAACAGAATGGTGCAGCGACAGGCAGCCCGCTTGCGGGCGCGGTTACAAGCCTGTCCGCCGGCCCGCCGCGCGCGGAGCACACGGCCCACCTCTTCAACTGCATGGCGACAGCTTAGCCGTATCCATTCAGTCGAGCTACGTTTCACGAGTGAAGGGACGGACACCGGTTGGTGTAGGGCTGGCGCTTGTCGCCACGCCGCATGTATCAGTCGAAAAGCGGCACGCCGGCGAGCGGCGGCCCTACATTTTATTGCATCGTTACGCCCCACCTTTGCCCGCCCGGTCCCCATGACGCCGCTCGATTACGTCGTCCTGATGGTCTATCTCGTCGGCGTGACGGTGATCGGTCTGTTGGCCGGACGATCCAAGAAGGTGTCTTTGGACGAGTATTTCCTTGGCAGTCGTGCGGTGCCCTGGCTGGCCTCCGCAGCGTCGCTGGTGGCGACCGGTATCAGTTGCAAGAGCCTGATCGGTCTTCCGGGGCTGTCTTACAAAGGAGACATGACCTACCTGCAGATGTACCTGCCCGTGCCACTCGCTGTGTTGATCGCTGCCGTGGTTTTTCTTCCTTTTTACGCCCGGTTGCGGGTCACCTCTGTGTACGAGTACCTCGGCCTGCGTTTCAGTCCGGGGGTTCGCTCTTTCGCCAGCATACTCTATCAGATTGAGGCTGCGTTGATCACGGGGACCATCATCGCGGCGCCGAGTTTGGTCCTGTCCGAGGTCACGGGCCTCGCCTACAACGTCGCGGTGGCGATCCTCCTTCTCCTGACGCTGGTTTATACGGTGATTGGCGGGACGAAGGCGGTGATTTGGACCGACGTGGTGCAACTCTTCGTTTTCGTTGGCGTGCCAGTTGCCGTCATCGGGTACGTCGCGGGTCATGCCGACGGCGGTCTTTCCCAGTTGCTGAAGATTGCCGGCCAGCACGGCAAGCTGCGCACCTTCGATTTTTCCTTGGATTTCAGTGTCGAGGTCACGTTTTGGGGCGCGATGCTGAGCATGACGTGCTGGCACCTGGCTAATTTCAGCATCACGCAAATCCTGATGCAGCGCTACATGACCGCCGCTTCGGAAAAAGACTGCCAACGATCGCTGGTCGTTGGCGGGACGGGGATCCTGATCATGTGGGCAGGGCTGATGTTCATCGGCGTCGTGCTATACGGATACAACGTCCTGCATCCGGGTGCCATTCCCGGCGGCACGTCCGCTGACCGGATTTTTCCGGCCTTCGTGTTCTCGGCGCTGCCGCCGGGGTTCAAGGGGCTTTTCATCTCGGCGGCGTTTGCCGCCGGGATGTCGACCCTCAGTTCGATGCTGAATTCAATGGGGACAATCACCCTGCTGGACGTGTGGAAGCTGCATTTCGACGACGGCGTACCGGAGAAAACGTGGATTCGGCGTGCGCGCGGACTGACCGTGGGATGGGGCTTGCTCTCCTTTGGCGCGGCTTTCGTGGTGCTGAATTTCGGAACCGTCATCACCGCCGGCATCCGGCTCGGCACGGTCCTTATTGGCGCGATCTTTGGCATTTTCGTCCTTGGAATTTTCACCCGCCGGGCCACGTCGGGTGGCGTGGCGATTGGCGCGGTCGCGGGGATGACGACCCTCATCGTCGTCATGGCCAGAACGTCGATTTCCTGGACGTGGTACTGTCTCATCGGGTCGCTGGTCACGGTCGGGATCGGTTACGCGGCCAGCCTGTTCATGCCGGCATCGGCCGGGGCGGAGCGGTATACTTTCACCGGCTTGCCGCCCTCTGACGAGGGCGGCGTGAAGCGCACAGCGTGATCGGCGGATCGAGGTCACGCGGCCGGCTCACGATCTCCTCCCTGAACCCATGGCGACGTTCGAATCCATCGCGAGAGGCGGCGCCTCCGTGCGGGTGGCTTCAATTCGTCCAGGAGCGCCCGTTATCCCAACCACGGCACCCGCTGCATGAACGTCCGCCGGGAACATCCTGCCTCCCACGCGAGTTCGCGCGGATCGGTGCTCATCGCGTTGGTCGTGATCGCGATCGCCACCCTTGCGGCCTATCACAACAGCTTTTCCGGGCCATTTGTGTTCGATGATGTTCCTGCGATCGTCGAAAATCAAACGATTCGGCGGCTGAATCTGAGCGTACTCCGACCGTTCGGCAATAGTGGCGGGACCGTCACCGGACGTCCGATGGTGAACGCGTCGCTTGCGGTCAACTACGCGGCGGGAGGGACAGACGTCGCCGGGTACCATGCCGTGAATCTCGCGTGCCACACGCTGGCGGCCCTCGTGCTGTTCGGGTTCGTTCGGCGGACGCTGTTGCTGCCCTCGGCGGCCCGGCGTTTTGGCGCGGCGTCGACGCTCCTGGCGGGCGCGATCGCAGTAGTTTGGGCGACGCACCCACTGGCCACGAGCGCGGTGACCTACGTCATTCAGCGCGCGGAGGTGATGATGGCGCTCTTCTATTTGTCGACGTTATATTGCTTCGCCCGGGGGGCGGCG
>JACQWL010000541.1 GCA_016209255.1 Verrucomicrobiota bacterium | reverse complement strand
GCCACGAGATCCAAAAGCTGCTGCTCCGTGAACGCCTGCTCCAGTCCCGCCGGCATCAAGCTGGTCGACAGCGGCGTCTGGCCGACGATGTCCGCGTGGGGAATCGTTTTCTCCTGTCCCGCCGCGTCGACCACCAGCAGGCCTTCGGCGGACTCGCTCTTGATCACGCCCATCGTGGCGCCATCGCTCGTTTCAATCACGCCCGTCTCATAGCCGCGGGCAAGGGATGCGCTGGGAAAAACAATCGCCTCGAGGAGATCGCGCGGCTGCCGGATGCGGCCGATTTGCGTGAGGTCCGGCCCCATGGCGCGCCCGAGATCGCCCACCTTGTGACAGGCGGCGCAGGAGCTCGCCTCAAACACGGCTCGTCCCGCGGCGGCGCGGCCTTTCGTCGCATCCGCGGCGAGCAGCTCCAGGCGGCGCTTCTTGGCATCGTTCGCGGCCGCGGCGGCACGCACGGCCGGACCGAGGACGCTCTCGTATCCGTCGGCGGACAAGGCCTGGAAGCTACTTTTCACCACGCTCTCCTCGAGCGAACCAAAATAGGGCGAGCGGACGAGCTTCTCCGCCCACGCGCGCGCGGCCACGGCATCCAGCTTCTTCTGCATGGGTCGGAGCAACTGCAGCAGTTCCACGGGCTCCGCCGTGGCGAGCACCGGCGCCACGTCGAGGAGTTGCGCCTTGGAGAGCCGCACCCGCGCCAGCAAGCGGGCCGCATCGACCCGCGCCGCCGGCGAGGACCCCTTGCTCAAAATCTCCAGCAACAGCGCAAACGCGTCGTTCCCGAGCGGCTGGTTGGGTCGCGAAACCGCGGCGAGCGCCTTGAGCCGCGTCGGCTGCGCCCGCCGCGGGTCGTCAACGATGCGACGCAGCGTGGCGTCGAAATGGTTGCTCTGCAGCTTGGCGATCGCGTCGAGGAGCAGCGAGAGATCGCCGCCGGCGCCGGGACCAAGCGCCTGCGCGAGGGCCGTATCCAGGGGCTCGAGCCATTCGGGGCTGCAGACATTGCCGGGCTGGCCGGCCAGCACGCGCCACGCGGTTCGTTGCAGGGCCGCCACCCGGTGCCGCAACGTCGCGGTGACGAGCGTTTGCGCGGCCGGCTTCGCCAGGTGCGCCTCGGTTACCTGCGCGAGGAGATTGAGCGTTCCGCGGCCGACCTGCGGCGCGCCCAGTCGGAGTTTCAGCTCGTCATAGCAACGCTCCAGCACCCGGGAATGGCGGGCGGCGATCGCCACGGCCGTCGCCGCCAGGTCGGCATCAGCCGCGTCAAAATGTTCTTTCGCCCGCTCGAGCAAGGCATCCTGCGCCGCCGCATCCCTCGCCGTCTGTTCGTTGATCACCATCAGCCGGCGGACGAGCGTTGGCGATGCGGCGGCCCGCAAGGTGCCGAGATCGAACCCCTCCGTCGCGATCGCCGCGAACATGGCGGCATGTTCCAGGGCCGGATCCAGCAGCTGCCCGAGCAAAGCGAGCAACGCGTCACGCTGCCCGGGCTCGAGCCGCTTGGCGTGCGCGATCGTTTCGCACGCGTGCAGTTGGGCGTGCGGTTCGCGCGCATCGAGGAGAGCCGGCCGGGCCGCCGTCGGCCGAAGATTCGCCGTGAGCCGGAGCGCCCTTTCCCGGACCATCCAGCGGTCGTCGGTGCGCAGTCGCGCGAGTTCGGCCGGCGGCAGCGTCGCCCACGCGATTTCCCGCCCGTAAGGATCGGGCTGGACAACATGGCCACGCTTGCGAATGCGGTAGATTGCGCCGCGCAGATCGGGCTTGGGCGACAGGCTGGACGGGCAGCCGCGAATGACCCAGCCGCCGGTGTTGAGCACGAGCAGCGATCCGTCGCCGTCCTCGATCACATCGGTGAAGTGCGCGTCGGGATCGTTGAGTTTGAAGAACTCATGCTCGGTCGCGCCGTAGGTTGCGCCGGTGCTCGTGAGGCGCGTGCGCACGACCTTTTGAGTATTGAAGAAGGTGACGAACAAATCGTCCTTCCACGCCGGATTCAGCGCGCCCGAGCGGTAACGGGTGAAGCCACACACCGCCACGTGCCCGAAATTATGCAGGATCGGCATGCGTTCGAGCGTGTGCGGGAGATCGGCATGGCTGCTCGAGCGGAAGCGTGTATCCGGAGATTCGTACACGCCGCCAAACAACCATTGCACCAGCGTGTCGCCGCGCGGCTGGTGCAATTGCAGATTGACCGTCCCAACGATCTGCCCGTCGGCGGTGAAATCGATTTCCGCCGGGTTGTCCATGATGCCGAGCGAGTGCCACTCGATCCGGCTGCCGTCCCGCTCGGCCGACCACACGCCCGTCGCCCGGCCGTCACGGACGAGGGTCCCGTCCTTCTGGACTATCCTCCCCCGCTGCCCGGTGCACCAGAACAAGCGTCCGTTCGTCGGGTGCAGAATCGGACCGTGCACGTGGGTGCCGTTGCCGGTCCACCCGTCGAAGCCGCCCACGATCATTTCGCGCTGATCCGCCATGCCATCGCCATCGGTGTCGGCGAGCCGCCAGATCCCCGGCGGCGAGGCCACGAACAGCGCGCCGTCCACCCAGCAGCCGCCGCTGGGAAATGTCATCCGGTCCGCGAACACCGTGGACTTGTCGTAGATCCCGTCGCCGTCCGGATCCTCGAGCAGCAGCACGCGGTTCGGCAGCTGTTCTTCGAGTCCTTTCTTGTCCAGGTTGACGCCCGCGGCGTCGCCGATGAACAGCCGCCCGCGGTCGTCGATGCAGCCCATGAGCGGGTATCTTACAAGCGGCGGTGCGGCCGCGACCACGATTTCGAGCCCAGCAGGTAGATCCACTTGGGGCACCGGCGCCGCGCGTGAACAAAACGGCCCAATCAGGCCGCAACAGATCAACGCCGCCGCCATCCCCGGTCGCCGCTTCACTCGAACCAAGATCGCACGGGCCACGGCATTCATTTTCCAAGCGGGTGCAGTTCGATCCGGCGAAAGAAGATTTCGGCGCCTTCGGATTGGAAGAGAATCTTGCCCTCGGTGAAGGAACCGTCGCTGCCGCCGTTCACCTGCTCGCCGTTCACGAATAATGCGATATCCCCGCCACGGCAGACCGCTTCGAGCCGGTTCCATTCCCCCACCGAAACTCGGCGACCAGGCGATAATTGGCGTACCGTTCGTTGGTGATCAGTCCGCCCCAATGCTGGCCGCTGATGCGAAGGGCGGGCGCGCCATCAATCTGATCCACGACGGTGAACACGCGGTCCGGGTCATTGCGGCCATGAATTGTCTTCGTCGGATCGACGGGGCCCGGCAGTCCCAGCCAGGTATAAAACCCGGAAAGATCTTTGCCGTTGAAAAGCGCAATGGGGTCGCGGGGCACGATTGCCGGTGAGTCCGCCCGGGCGGAGCCGATCATGATGGTGGCTCCGAGAACGGCCGAAAGGCGCGCGAACCTGCGCCGCGAGAGAGGGCGCGTGGGCTGCTGCGGGGAGGGGGTGTGAATCATGGAGGATTTGGGGAAGAGCCACCCGGTTCCTGGCGAAAGGAAGCGCTCACTTCAACGAACCGAGCCAGGCCACCAAGTCGAGCAGCTGTTGATCGGTAAAAGCCTGCTCGAGGCCCGTCGGCATCAGGCTCGCCGGCATCAGATTATTGCCCAAAATCTGCGCCCGCGGAATGGATTTCTCCTGCCCGGCCAGATCGAGCAGCACGAGCGTGTCGGCGGTCTCGTTCTTGACTGTGCCCGTGAAACTCTGCCCGTCGGCGGTCTCGACGAGGTGCGTTTCAAATTCCGGCGCGATCGTGGCGTTGGGAAAGAGAATCGACTCGAGGAGATCGCGCGGCTGCCGGATATGACCGATGCGGCTCAAGTCAGGGCCCATGGCCCGCCCCCAATTGCCCGCCTTGTGACAGGCCGCACACGTGCTGATTTCAAACACCGTTCTCCCTTCCGTCGCCCGGCCCTGCGCCGCACGTCCGGCCAGGGTTTCCAATTTGCGCTTCTTGGCATCGTTGGCCGCGGCGGCCACACGCACCGCCGGGCCGAGAATGTCTTCATAGACTTGCGCCGTGAGCGATTGGAAGCTGCTCCTGATTACACTTTCCTCAATCGAACCAAAAACCGGCGATTTGGCGAAACTCGCCGCCCAGAGGCGGCCCGTCTCAGCATCGATCTTCTTCCGCGTTTCGGAAAGCAATTCCATCAGTTCAACCGGTCCGGCGGTCGCCAAAACCGGCGCCAGCGCGCGAAGCTGCTCCTTGTTCAGGCGCGCCCTGCTCAGGAATCGGGCGGCATCGACCCGCGCCGTGGCGGATGCGTCGCTCTTCAAGGTTTCGAGCAACCAGCCGAACGCATCGTGGTTGAGGGGTTCACCGCGCCGCGACAGTGCGGCGAGCGCCTTGACTCGGGTCGGTTGCGGGCGCTGCGCGTCGTCCATGATCCGTTTCAGAACCTGGTCGAAGTGCTTCGTTTGCAGCCTGCTGATGGCGTCCAGCAAAAGTTGCAGATCGGCCCCTCCAGCTCCCGACAAGGCCTCCACCAGATGTTTTTCCAGCGGCGGAAACCACAAGGGGTTGCTCACATTGCCGGATTGTCGGGCAATGATTCGCCACGCCGTCCGGCGCATTCCCACCACAGGATGCTGTAGCATCGCCGCGACAAGCTTCTGCGCCTGCGGTTTCGGCAGGTGCGGTGCCGTCACTTCCATCATGATGTCGCCCGTGGCGGGAGCGAGGCGCGGTTGGGCCAGGCGGGAGCTCAAGTCCTCATAACAAAGTTCAATTGCCCGGGGATGACGGGCGGCGAGGGCCACCGCCGTCCGCGCCAGTTCGACATCGCTCGAGTCGAAATGGAGTTTTGCGAGGCTCAGCAGCGAGTCCTGGTGGAGCGGATCCTTGGCGCTTTGTTCCAGCACGACGAACAGCCGCCGGGCCAGCGTGGAGCTCGTGACGCCGCGCAACGTGTCGACCGCAAAGGCGTTGGTCGCGATGGCCGCGAACATCGCCGCGTGCTCCAGCGCCGGCTCGAGCGGTTCCGCGAGCGTCTGCCCGAGCGCTTCGCGCTGGCCGGCGTCGATCCGCTTCGATCGGGCGATGCTTTCCCACGCCTGGCGCCGTGCGCGCGGCCGGGCCGGGTCGAGCAGTTCCCGGGGGGAAACGGCCGGCGCCGCGCTGGCTGCGGCGCTGAGCCGAACAGCCCTTTCGCGCACCATCCAACGATCATCATCCCGCAGTTTCGCCAATGCGGCGGGCGCCAGCGTGCCCCAGTGGATTTTCAACCCGTAAGGATCGGCGGCCGCCATGTGGTTCTTTCGGCGAATGCGATAAACTGCACCGCGAAAGTCGGGCTTGGACGAAAGGCTCGCCGGACAGCCCCGGCGAAACCAGCCGCCGGTATCGAGCACCAGGAGCGACCCGTCGGCATCCTCGATCACATCTGTAAAGTGGGAGTCGGGATCTTGCAGTTTCAGGAACTCGTGCTCGGTCGCCTCGTAGGTGGCGCCGGAATCAACTAGCTGCACGCGCACGAGCTTCTGGGTATTGAAGAACGTAACGAACAGATTGTTTTTCCATGAAGGATTCAGTGCGCCCGAGCGGTAGCGCAGGAATCCCGAGACGGCCACATGACCGAAATTGTGCGTCACCGGCATCTTTTCCAAAGTGTGGGGAAGATCGGCAAGGGCACTGCTCCTGACCCCGACGGAATCGGCGCGCTCATACACGCCGCCATACAGCCAGTGGACCAGGGTGTCCCCGCGGGGCTGAAGATAGTGGATATTGACCACGCCGACCATTTCGCCCTCGGCCGTGAAATCCACTTCGACGGCGTTGGCCATGCCGCCCAGCGAATGCCATTCGATTTCGCTCCCGTCGGACTTGCTCGACCAAACGCCCGTGGCCCGGCCGTCCCGAACCGGCGTGCCGTCTTTCTGCACCACCTTCGCCGACCGGTTGCCGCACCAATACAAACGCCCGTTCGCGGGATGCAGAAAAGGCCCGTGGATCTGCGTTCCGTTGCCGGTCGTCTCATCGAATCCACCCACAATCAGCTCCCGCCGGTCGGCGATGGAATCCCCGTTGGTGTCGGTGAGTTTCCAGATCCCGGGCGGGTCTGCGACGTAGAGCGACCCATCGATCCAGCAGCCGCCGTGCGGGAAATTCATCTTGTCCGCAAAGACCGTGGTACGGTCGTACTTTCCGTCTCCGTCGGTGTCCTCCAGCACCAGGACGCGATTCGGGAGCTGCGCCTCGAGTTCCTTTCGGTCCAGATTCAGGCCGGCGGCGTCGCCGAGAAACATTCGCCCGCGATCATCCAGACATCCCATGATGGGGTAATTCACCAGCGGCGGCGCCGCGGCGACCACAAGTTCGAGCCCGTCGGGCAGATCAACCTTGGGCAGGGTCGATGCCGCGCGCGCCGGAACCGGCACCATCACTGCACCGATGGTCAACGCCATCGCCAGCGTCGTCCATCCGCTGACCCGCACAAGGACCTCTGATGCGCCTGATGTCGATTCAGGGTTGTACATTGCCAAACCTTTCCACCTCCCGGTTCCCATCCGCCCACCGGGATATCAGAATTGTCCTTTCACTCCGGCAACGATTGCCACCCCGACTTGTTGATCTCGACGCGCGCCACATCGTTGATCGAAACGTGCTCGAATTCGGCCGCCCGGCTGTTGTCGGACCATCCCGAACCCGCGCTCGCGATCGGATTGCCGTTGGTCGTGACAATCGTCGTGTGGGCCGGCATGCCGCGAATGCTGACCGAG
>JACQWL010000556.1 GCA_016209255.1 Verrucomicrobiota bacterium | reverse complement strand
TGCCCTGAGGCTTGGCGAAGGGTCGCCACCGGCTCCTCGCCATGACAAAAGAATTAGGACGACGTTGTATTGCTTTCAGTCCCGCTATGGCTAGCGATTTCCGTTTCACCTGAATGAAGCCTGCGCGCATCGTCATCACCGGGGTCGGATTAACCGCCCCCAACGGCAACTCGCTGCCGGAGTTCCGGAAAAACCTGCTGGGCGGCGTCGCGGGCATCGAGCGGAAGGAGATTCGCTACATGGGGTCGCAGCTCGCGGGCGTGTGCCACTACGATCCGCTGCGGCACCAGACGAAGAAGGAGGTCAGGGTCGGCACGCGGGCCGGGAGCATTGCGATTTACTGCGCCCGGGAGGCGCTCGCGGACAGCGGGGTGGATTTTGATCCGGTCCCGAAGGAGCGGGTCGGCATCTACATCGGCTGCACCGAGCACGGCAACGTCGAGACCGAGAACGAAATCTACGCCATCTCGAAATTCAACTACGACACAAAGTTCTGGTCGCACTACCACAACCCGCGGACGGTCGCCAACAACCCTGCGGGCGAGGCCTCGCTCAACCTCGGCATCACCGGCCCCGCGTACACCATCGGCGCGGCGTGCGCGGCGGGCAACCTCGGGCTCATCCACGCGACGCAAATGCTGCGGCTCGGCGAGGTGGACTTCGCGATCTGCGGCGGCACCAGCGAAAGCATCCACACGTTTGGGATTTTCGCGGGCTTCAAGTCGCAGAACGCGCTCGCGACTCATGCCGACCCGCACAAGGCATCGCGGCCCTTCGACATGGCGCGCAACGGCATCGTAATTTCGGAGGGCGGGTGCCTCTACACCCTCGAACGGCTGGAGGACGCGCAGGCGCGGGGCGCGAAGATTTACGCCGAGATCGCCGGTTATAACGTCAACTCGGATGCCAGCGATTATGTGTTGCCGAATCCGACCCGACAGACCGAGTGCATCCGGGCGGCGATTGCCCGCGCCGGGCTGCAGCCGGGCGATATTCACATCGTCAACACCCACGCGACGGCCACGTCGCTCGGCGACATCCAGGAGTGCGAGGGCATCCGGGCCGTCTTTGGCGAGGGATGCCCGGACACGCACATCAACAACACCAAGAGCTACATCGGCCACGCGATGGGCGCGGCCGGAGCGCTCGAGCTCGCGGGCAACCTGCCGTCGTTCGACGACCTGACCGTACACCCGACGATCAACGTCGACGATCTCGACCCGCAATGCGCGCTCCCCGGGCTGGTTCTGAATCATCCTCGGGTCGTTGCGAGAGTGGACACGATCCTGAATAACTCGTTCGGCATGCTGGGGATAAATTCCACGTTGATTGTTAGGCGCTTTGTCCCCTAATTCCGCCGGAACCGAATATGACAAAAGACGAATGCAGGAAACTGGTGCTCGAAATCATCGCGGACATCGCGCCGGATGAGGACCTGAGCAACGTCAAGCCTGACGTCCGCCTCCGCGACCAGCTGCAGCTCGATAGCATGGATTTTCTCGATATCGTGATGGAGCTGCGGAAACGCCACGGCATCGAGGTCCCCGAGGCCGATTACATGCAACTTGCGAGTCTGGACAGCTCGGCGGAATACCTGACGCCGAAATTCAACGCGCTGGCGGCCAAGAGTTGAGCGGGAGCGCGACCGCCCCCGGTCGCCTTGTTTGGGTTTCTACCGTGCGACCGAGGGCGGTCGCGCTCCCAGCGAGGCCGGATTGTCCCGGTCTTTTTCTTTTTAGGAAACTGCCGGCAGGCGATTGACCCTGAGGCGCGGTTCCCATCGCCTGCAAGCAGGCTCCTACCTTTCAGCGCATGAACACCCGCTCGCACTACGACGTCGCCATCATCGGCGCCGGCATGTCCGGCCTGGCGGCGGGCATCCGGCTGGCGCACTTCGGCCGGAAGGTGTGCATCTTCGAGCGGCACAATGCCGTCGGCGGGCTGAACAGTTTTTACAGCATCGCGGGGCGAAGATACGATGTCGGGCTGCACGCGATGACGAATTTCGTGCGGCCAGGCGTCAAGGGCACGCCGCTCACGAAGCTGCTGCGCCAGCTGCGAATCGAGCGCGACGAGTTCGCGTTGTGCGAGCAGAAGCAGTCGCGCATCGCATTTGGGCCGCGGGGTGAGACTTCGCTGCGGTTTACGAACGATTTCGAGGTGCTCGCGGGCGAGGTCGCGGCAAAGTTTCCCGCCCAGACCGACGGGTTCCGCCGTCTGATCGAGCAGGTAAGAACTTGGGACGACGTCTCGCTCATCGCGGTGCCGGAATCGGCGCGGGCCATCGTGCGCCGGCACATTTCGGATCCGCTGCTCGAGGACATGTTGTTCTGCCCGGTGATGTATTACGGCAGCGCGAGCGAGCGCGACATGGAGTTCGGCCAGTTCGTGATCATGTTCAAAGCGCTGTTCCTCGAGGGGTTTGCCCGGCCGTTCGAAGGCGTGCGCGTCGTAATTCGCGTCCTGCTCGAAAAGTACCGGTCCGCGGGCGGCGAACGACGGATGAAATGCGGCGTGCAGCGCATCGTCACCCAAGCCGGCCGTGCGACCGCGCTCATCCTCGACGACGGAGCCGAAGTTACGGCCGACCATGTCATCTCCTCTATCGGCGCGCCGGAAACGGAAGCATTGCTCGAAGGTGGGCGGCGACCTCTGGGCGCCGTCGGTTCGAACGCAGACTCCGAAAATGAACGGCGCCCGGAGGTCGCCGTCCACCCCAACACGGGCCGTCACTCCTTCGTTGAAACCATCACGATTCTCAATTGCCAGCCCGCCGACATCGGCTGGGGCGACGACACGATAATTTTCTTCAACGATTCGCCGCGCTTCGACTACGCGTGCCCGGCAGACGACGTCGACGTGCGGAGCGGAGTGATCTGCATTCCGAACAACTTCGAATTCGGCCCGGAACGGGAGCTGCCGGAAGGAATCTTCCGCGTCACCTGCCTCGCCAACCCGGCGCCGTGGTTCGCGATGACCGAGGACGCATATCGGGAGGCGAAGCGGGTTTGGTTCGCCCGCGTGCAGGCGAGTGCGCGGCGTTTTGTCCCGCCGGTGGATGACCTGGTGCTGACGCGTGCGGTCGTCACGACCGACATGTTCACCCCGCGCACCATCGCGAAATTCACGGGGCATTTCAACGGCGCGATTTACGGGGCGCCCCGGAAAATCCGCGATGGGCGCACGCCGTATTCCAATCTCTACCTTTGCGGCACGGACCAGGGTTTTCTCGGCATCGTCGGCGCCATGCTCAGCGGCATCTCCATGGCGAACTATCACATCTTGCAAAAAGGCTAGGATGACCGCGAAATCGCCGTTTTCATGGCTTACGACTGGCTCAAGGGTGTCGCCGACGAGTTTGATGTCATCGTCATCGGGAGCGGATTGGGCGGGCTCACGGGCGCCAACGTGCTCGCCAAGGCCGGCCACCGGGTCCTGTTGCTCGAACATCACTACCAGTTCGGCGGTCTCGCCACGTGGTTCACGCGCAAAGGCGGGCATATTTTCGACATCTCGCTGCACGGATTTCCCGTCGGCATGATCAAATCGTGCCGCAAGTACTGGACGAAGGAAATCGCCGACGCCATCGTGCTGTTGAAGGACATCCGCTTCGTCAACCCGCAGATGGATGTGTGGACGACGTTCACCCGCGAGGACTACACGCGCGTGCTGGTGGAAAAATTCGGGCTCGAACGGGCGCACGTGGAGCGGTTCTACGATCACCTGCGGGCCATGAATTTTTACGACAACAACCCCGAAACCACCGGCGCGATGCTCGAGCGGTTCTTTCCCGGTCGCGACGACGTGAAGCGGCTGCTGATGGAGCCGATCGCGTACGCCAACGGCTCGACGCTCGACGACCCGGCGATCACCTACGGGATCGTCTTTTCGAATTTCATGGGCGCGGGCGTCTACACCTTTCGCGGCGGCTCGGATCTGCTGATCGAAAAGATGATTGCCGAGCTGAAACGGAACGGCGTCGAGGTCCGGAAAAAAGTGCTGGTGGAGAAGATTCTCGTGGAGGCGCGCGATGGCGGGAAGGTGGCGTGCGGCATCGTGGCGAAAGGCGGCCGCGTGATTCGCGCGAAGGCCGTGCTCTCGAACGCCAGCATCAAGAACACGATCTTCCGGCTCGGTGGAGAGGAAAACTTCCCCGCCGACTACGTCGAGGCGGCGCGGGCGGTGCGGATCAATTCGAGCTCCTGCCAGGTTTACCTCGGCATCCGCAAGGGCGAGAGCATCCCGCACATCGGCGATCTCGTGTTCACCTCGGAGAATCCCCGATTCAGCAGCACGGAGTTGACCGACTTCCACACCACCAGCCGGACGTTTTCGGTGTATTATCCCGAGACGCGGCCGGGCTCGGGCCGCTACACCGTGGTGGTTTCGCTCAACGGGCAATACGGCGACTGGGCGAAGCTGTCGGATGCGGACTACGAGCGCGAGAAGCAGCGGCTGATCGACGAATCGCTGGCGGCGCTGGAAAAGTTCATTCCCGGCGTGCGGGCGAAGATCGACTGGACCGAGGCGGCGACGCCGCGGACCATCGAGCGCTACACCACGCATGCCGGCGGCACGGCGTTCGGCACGAAGTTCGAGGGCCTGAAAGTCTCGATGGATCTTCCGGAAAAACTGCCCGGACTCTACCACGCCGGCTCCGTCGGCATCATCATGTCGGGCTGGCTCGGCACCATCAACTACGGCGTAATCGTCGCGAACAAGATCGACAAGTTCCTCTTTCAACTGAAACAGACTCAGCCCGTGGCGAGTGGCAGTTAGCCTCTCACCGGCGAAATCCTGTGCAAGAAGAGCGAGATTTTCAGTTCACCACAAAGACCCAGCGCGGCGCAGCCGTAACCGAAAGAAATGCCCCAAACATTTTGACCGCGGATAACGCGGATGAAGCGGATAAAGGCAGACCTGCCTGCCGAAGCCTCTGCCTATGCGTGCTCGCACGCAGACACGTCGGCGCAGGCAGGCGCACCGCCGAAGGCATCCGCGAAATCCGCGTAATCCGCGGTCAATGGATGGAAAAGGATCGTCGCAGCCCGCGTGCATTTTCAGGGATAGTATTGCGGCCTTCTTCCGAGACTGCGGTCGGAAAATGAGGCTGCGCAGCCAATCCGAATACCGGAGATTTCACCACAAAGGCACAGAGGCACAAAGGTCCAGCCCTCCCCCGCCTTTTCCGGTCTTTGCGCTCCTTGCGTTCTTTGCGGTTAGATCAATCTGCGGTTAACCGCAGAGATCGCAGAGAACACAAAGACCGAGCCCTGACTTCTCCCAACCCAACCAGCCATTGTCTTTCTCTGTGTCTCCGTAATGCTATCCGTGAACATGTTGTTGTGCTGCATGCATCTTTTTTTTGCCAATCTTGTGTGCGGATTACCCGGACCAAGCGGAAGGGAACCGCTAATCTGCGCTAATTTTCAGAAGTTAAAGGCGGGTGAGGGGCGTGCGTGCTTCGTCTAATCGACGAAGCGCGAAGGAGGC
>JACQWL010000555.1 GCA_016209255.1 Verrucomicrobiota bacterium | reverse complement strand
TCGGTGAGCCGGGCGTTGCACGCTTCCCAAATGCGCGAGGCCGAGGTCGCGGTGAGCGGTTCGTCGAGATCGAAATACCGTTTCAACTCGAGCGCGGTCCAGTGGTGAAGCGGGTTCCCGAGCGTCTTTGGCACCGTCGCCGCCCAGTGGCTGAATTTTTCGCGGTCGGGTGCACCGCCCGTGATGGCGCGCTCCGCGACGCCGGCGATGCGCATCGCGCGATGCTTGTACGGATCGCCGGTGACCCAGAGCTGCGCGATGTTCTCGAAGCGCCGGTCGGCGGCGAGGTCGCCCGGATCGAGGTGGCAATGGTAGTCGACAATCGGCGCGCCCGCCGCGAACTCGTGATAGAGGCGCCGGGCGGTCTTCGACTGCAGGAGGAAATCTTCGTGAATGAAGGGTGTCATACGGTGAGTTCAGGCATGGCAGGCCGAGGTAACTCTGATCCAATCCTTTGAACCACGGAGACACTGAGGCACAAAGATCCAAACCAAGCAGCCCTTGTCTTCCTCTGTGGCTCCGGGTCTCTGTGGTTCATCCGAGTGGTATGGTGGTGAGTTCAGCCACCGTAGATAATACCAGCTAAACGTCCCGGATCCGCTCGACGCGTCCGATCCAGAAAAACAGCGCGAAGCACGCCGCCAGCGGCAGCAGGCCCACGGTCCAAAACACCGGCGAGTAGCCCGCCTTGTCCACGACCTGCCCCACGCCGTAGGTGAAGACGGCGCCGCCGAGGCTTGCCGCCATGAGCGTTGAGCCCATCGCGGTGGCCATCGTTTCCGCCGGAAAAACATCGGCGTGCAGCGCGAGGATGTTGGCGCTCCACATGCCGAAGCCGAACGTTGCGACGCATACCCACGCGATCGCCGCGGCGGCCGAGGGCGCGTTGACGACCTGGAGGCCACCCAGCATCGCGAGCGCGCCGAGCAGCATGACGCTCTTGCGGGCAAAAGTCGCGCTGCGACCGCGCGCGAGCATGGCGTCGGACAACGCGCCACCAGCCATCTTGCCGAGATCGACCGTGAGGTATGGAATCCAGCCATAAAACCCGATCTCCTTGAGTGAAAAACCGCGGCCCTTGCTCAGGTAATCCGGCAGCCAGAACACGTAGAACCACCATACCGGCGTGGCCAGGAGCCGCGTGACCATCAGCCCCCACAGTGGCCGCACTCCGATGATCCGCCGCAGCGCGGCGCCGAACACCGCTGGCTTGGGCCGCGCCACGCCGAGTTCATGGAGGACCTCGTCGCGTTTCTCCGGCGTGAGCCACGGATGCAAATGGGGCGCGTGGTACACCCAAAGCCAGCCGATCAGCCAGATGAAGCCCAGCAAACCGGTGACCACGAAGGACGCGCGCCAGCCGAAATTCAGGGCCAGCAGCGCCACGATCGGCGGCGCGATCACTGCACCCACCGCCGACCCGCTGTCGAAAATCGCCATGGCAAACGCCCGCCCTTTCTGCGGGAACCAGCTCGCCACCGCCTTCGTGCCGGCCGGCCAATTGCCCGCTTCGGTCACGCCGAGCAACGCCCGTGCGACGGCGAGACTGATCGGCCCGACGACGAATGCGTGCAGCACCGCCGCGATTGACCAGCCGATGATCGAGACCGAGAAGCCGAGGCGCGTGCCCACCTTGTCGATCCACATGCCGATCGGCACCTGGGCCAGCGTATACGCGAGCAGGAACACGGTGGTGATCATCCCGTAGTCCGCGCTGGAGAGGTCCAGCGCGTCGCGCAAGGTCGGCAGCAGCACGGATAGCGCCTGCCGATCCACGTAGTTGATGACCGTGGAGAGGAACAGCAGCCCGAGGATGAGCCAGCGCAGGCGGGAGATGGTCATGCGGGGATTCTAATCCACGAATTCGGTGTAGCCGCCGACGGCAGGAGGCGGGGGCATGGGGTACGATCATGCGACTGCCTCGTTACCTCGGCAGCTACCGCTTTTCTCCGAGTTTGCCGGCACGGGTAAAGACTCCGCTTTCATGGCGCCTTACCGGGCAAGTCGCACGATCGAGGACTCCGCAATCAACATTGGCGAGTCGTAGACCGGCAGCGCACGAATCGTGACTCCGTTCGCTCCCTGTTTCCAATGATCCGGTGGCAGCGCGTAAACGGTGCTGGTCCGCACGTCGACGAGCACGGGATCCTTGAACCTGCCGTCCCGCAGGGCGACATCGGCCAACGAGACGCCGTTCGCCTCCGCGGGCGGCGCATCGCTGAACCAATAGGCGACCACCTGCGCACCGTCGCTGTCGCGGCGATAGCCCGAGAGCGCCAGTCCGCGCAGCGCCGTCGACGTATACGGAAATTCGGAAATCCGTTTCAGCGTGCCGTCGAAGATCGCCAACACCGTCTGCGCGGCGTAGTAGGCCGGCTTGACGTGCGAGATTGTCTGGTCGGGGTTCGTCCCGAGCAGCCCCTTGTAGTTCATGCGCAGTACGCCCTCCGGCCCTGAATGATACTGCGTGTAGTGCATGTCCGAAATCGTGAAGAGGTTCATCGGGACGTCCTTGGCCCGATGCGCCAGCAACCGGCGCAGGTCCCACTTGGCCTGGGTCGTTTCCGACCAGGTGATTTTCGAAAGCGCGAAGTTTTCCTGGTACTTCGACGGCGCGCCGGTCTCGCCCTGCCGCACCTCGATCGTCCGGGCGTATTTCGCGATGATCGTCCGCAGCCGGTCGGCGAGGGTCGTGTCGTCGGGGTTGCGCGGGTAACCGTGGAAGGTGATCGCGTCGATCAAATCGAGTTTCCCCTTCGCCTGCATGCCGGCGAAAAACTTGTCCGCGTAGTCGGCATTGCCCGCAAGCGCCAGCGCCCAGATCCGGCTTCGCGGCTGCACGGCCCGCACCATCGTCGCGGTGCGGATGAAGAGGTCCACGTAGGCGTCCGCGGTGGCCGTGCCCCTCCTGTTGATATCCGGCTCGTTCCAGACTTCCCACTCGTGCACGCGGTCCTGGTAGCGTTCGACGAGCGCGCGGCACCACTTGTCCCAGGCCGCCAGCGCCTCGGGGGACGACGGAAAGCCGCCACCAAGACCGGTGTCGCCGCCGCCCTCGTAAATCGTATTGCCGTAATTGAACTCCAACCACGGACGGACGCCCTGCGCGACCGCGTCGTTGACGATCGCGTCGAGCCAGGCCCACGAGTAGACGCCCTTCACCTTCTCGCACTTGGCCCAGCCGGCCTGCAGCCGGATGCCTTTCGCGCCGAGCGGGCCGAGGTATTTCCTGTAATGCGCGTACACGGTGAAATCGCGGTCGATCGTCTCGCCGCCGATGGACCACCACGGCGACGATGCGATCTCCTTGGCGGAGCGCGGCGCGATCTTGCCGAGGATCGGAAATGGAATGCCGGTGGTCGGGAGGATTTCCTGCGCGATGACAGCGGCGTGAAGGCCGAGGGTGGCAAGGGCGGCTGCCCAGCGGGCGGTGGTGATGGGTTTCATGAAGTTGGAACGGGGGCCGGCTTTATCCCCGGTTTCGTCCCGGTGCGAATTCGGACTAACTCTCGAGTAACCCAATAGGTTACTCTACCTATGAGATTTGGGGCGGATTTCGCGCGTGATGGAACAAACATTGTCAGGGTTCGCGGTCCCACGCCGTGAGCAGGGCGCGGGAAACGGCAACATAAAGCGCGCGGTAGCCCTCGTGCGTGGAGTCGAAGCTGATGCGTCCGTCGGGCAGCCAGCGCGGATGCAGGTCGCAGCGGAAATCGCTGATCGGCGCCGGCAGCGAGTAAAACCGGCCAAGCTCCCGGCCACGGCGTTTCTGCAGATCGTACACGAAGAGGCGTTGCTGACGCTGCGCGTCGGGGTAGCTGTCGTAGAGCATCCAGCGGCCGTCCGGCGAGTAGCTGCAGTGGCCGTCGCGTTTGAAAAACGCCGGATCGAGCGCGGTGAATCGAGGCGTCGGGGCGTCGGCGATCTCGTAGAGTTGCGGGCCCTGCGGTCCGTCGCTGTAGAACACAATCGTCGCGTCGTCGCGCCAGTTATAATGCGAAGCCATCCCGACCGGCACCAGCAGGCGCAAGTCGCTGCCGTCGCGCGCGACCGTGAATACGACGGTCCGCCACGCCGGCTGGCCCTTCGGCCGCGGCCCCGTCGACGGAAAGTTGCGCAACAGCAGCACCAACCGGCTCGCGGAGGGATTGAAGGTGATGTGATTGATGAGCAGTTTTTGCTCCAGCAACGGCGACTTTCCCTTCACCCGCTCGTACAGCGCCGCGAGGCTCAGGACGAGTTTGCTCTTGCCGGTGCGCAGGTCGCACACCCACACCCCATCGTCCGCCGGATGCAGTACGTCGGCCCGCGGGTCGTCGCGCAGCGCATAGCCATACCCCGGCCGGAAATCGTGCATCCGATCGAAATCGATCGCGATCCCCCAGCGGCCGTCGCGCGAGATGTTGGCCAGCGCGCGATCGGTATGGGTGCGTTTGCCGGTCGCGAGATCCTGGAGCACGCCGCGGTAGTCTTTGCCGTCGGGCCGCACCTCGTTATAGAAAACCCGGCCAGTGCCGTCGCCAAGCCATTGCAGCATCGATCCCTGCTGGAAATTCCAGACCCGCGTCTTCGCAAAGGGCCGGAATGTGCCGTCCCCATCGAGCGTATAGGTGCCGAGTTCCGCTTCGTCGGTCGCCGTCGGCAGCCGATCGCGGAAGGCC
>JACQWL010000540.1 GCA_016209255.1 Verrucomicrobiota bacterium | reverse complement strand
CCGAGCGCCACCTGCTCTACGTCGCCTGCACGCGTGCGCGGGATTATCTGATAGTCACGAGCGTCGAACCGGCATCGGAGTTTCTTGACGATCTGCGGAAATCTACCGCCAGGGTATAACGCGGATATTTTACACCCAGACTGAAATCTGCTGCAGACGGTCGCGGCGGCGGATGCTGGAAGTTGCGCGCTCGCGTGGGCCACTATCTCGACGGATCGTGCATGTTCGCGACGATTTCGAAGTCCACAGGAAAGCACAAAAGCGGAAATTCACTATCCCCGAAAATGCACCCAAGCCGCGAGAACCCTGGTCGCCTCCGGCGGCGCCGCCAAAGGCGGGTAAACATTTATGGCCACAAAGAGGCACAAAAAGGATCCGTCCGGCCGGCGAAGATTGGCCGCGCGCCTATAGGCGCCTTTAGAGCTTTATTCGCCCTCCGATTTTTTGCGCCTTTTTGTGGCCATTCCCCCTCTGGCCCCTTTGGTTGCGGCGTCAGCCGCGCCTGAAATTCTCAGGTAAGCCCGCGCGGATGAATGAGCGCATTCCAAAGTTCAGGCCCAAGTCTCTCGAAAGTCCTCAATTCGGTCGTTTCGTCTATGCGACGGCAACGGCGGTGGACATCGGTGCGACCGGGTTTCACGGAACTTCATACACTTCGATCAGTGCCACGCCGCCGAGACTGTTGCCGGCGCTCACCTGCGCGGTGTAGGCACCGGGGGGAAGTGTCGCGAGAATCACCGCATCCGAGCTCGCGGGATCGTTGATCGCGAACGCGCCCACCTGCGCGAACGCCGCGGTGAGCGCCGCACTGCCGCCCCAGTTGTCGTTGCTCTGCACGAGCGCGCTGTCGCGATAAAGCGCGAGCCGCGGATCGTTCAACACATCGATGACGCCAAACACGGCGAGCGCGGGACCCGTGGCGCGAATGAGCACCTGCTTCGGGACGTTGCCGGAAATGACAAAGCCGGCAATCAACGGATCCGTGTCGGCGGTGACTTGGGCGCGGGCGGAAAGATTCACGAGCCGGCCGCCGCCCGTGGGATTGGCATCGTAGATTTCCGCGAGGGCGGCGCCGGTGTCGCCAGTGGCGCTGGTAATCTGCGCCGTGTAGGAATCCGCCACGACATTGCGCAACAAGGCGGCGTCCTTGCTCGCGGCATTCAGACCAAACGCGCCGACCGACGTAAACGCGGTCGCGAGGCTGGCGTCGCCGCTCCAATTGTCATTCCGTTGCAGCGCAACGCCACCGGAAGAATACAGCACGACCTGGGGATCGCCGAGTACACCGCTGACCCCGTAGTCGCCCAAAGCCGGACCGATGCCGCGGATCAGCAGCGTGCTGGCACCGTCGACCGCGAATCCGACGATCAGCGTTTGGGCGCCAGTGCCGGCCGGTGCGCGCACGGAGAGATTGACCAGCCGGCCCACGTTGGCGGCCTCGACCGAGACGATGGCCGCCGCGCTCGTGACACTGCCGAGCACGCCCGTGACCACGACTGTGTAGCTTCCAGCCGTCGCGGGCGTGACGCTCGGGACGGAATAGATCGCGCTCGTGGCACCCGCAATCGCGAGGCCATCCTTGAACCATTGGTAGGTGGCCGCCGGATCCCCCGTTGCCGTCACCTGGAGCGTCAGCGCGGTGCCGGCGCGCGCGGCTTGCGAGGAGGGCTGCGCGGCGATCGAAAGCACCCCGCTCACCGCGCGCGCCGTACGGGAGCTGTTTTGCCGATACATGGGCCACGATGAAACGGCCGGACCCTGGCCAACGTTGAAGGCGTAGAGTTTACCGTCGTTGCTGCCGAAGTAGAGGCGGCCGTTGGCCAGCAGCGGCGAGGAGCGGACGCGGGCGGCGGTTGCATAATGGCGGAAGAGCGTGCCGTCGTTCTTCACCGCGTAGAGGCGGCCATCGTAGGCCCCGAAATACACGGTGCCATCGGCCCCGATTGCAGGCGAAGACGCCCGGACCTCGCCGCCTGCGGTGAAGGACCACTTCTCCGTGCCGTCGCTGCGCAGGGCGTAGAGCTTGCGATCGTAGGCGGCAAAGTAGATTGAGCCGTCCCGGCCGATCGCCGGCGACGAGGTTATGCCGTTGGTCGCGGACGCAATCCGCCACCGCCATTTCTGGGCACCGCCGGTGGTCAGGGCGTAAACCGAACCCGAGAGCGTCGCGAAATAAACCGTGCCGTCGGCCGCGATGGCCGGCGATGCGTAGATGTCGTCGTCCGCGGAGAACCTCCATTTCTGCGTGCCCTCTGGAGTCACGGCGTAGAGTGCGCCGCCCGTCGCGCCCACGTAGATCGTGCCGTCGAGGCTGATCGCGGGAGAACTGTAGGTGGCGCCGCTCAGCGGGAAACTCCACTTGCGCGTGGCGCTGCTCGCGTTGCCCGTCAGCGCGTGGAGCGCCCGGTCGTCACGGAAATAAATCGTGCCGTCGCCCGCCAGCGCGGGCGCCGACGCAATCTCGGAGCCGGGGGCGAAGCGCCAGCGCCGGGCCCCGGTCGCGCCATTGAAGGCGTAGAGAAAGCCGTCCGTCGAACCGACATAGACCGTGCCGTCGCTGCCCACCGCCGGTGACGCGAGATCGATCGCGCTGCCGGTCGCGCCGCGCCAGCGGAGCGTCCCGTCGCCCGCGACCGCATGGAGAAAACCGTCGGCCGAACCGACATACACCGTGCCGTCCGCCCCGATGGCCGGGGACGAGGTGACTTCGTCGTTCGTCGGATACTGCCAGAGCGCATCGGTCAGCGTGATGGTCACATCGCCGCCCGTCGCATCGACACTGTCGATTTGAAAAAAGTAGGTCGTTCCCGTGCTCGCGTTGAAGCCGACAAGGGCGTCGGAATTCAGGCTCGATGAATTGTTGTTCGACCCGACGAGCGCCAGACCGGCGAGCGTCGTCCCGGTGTACACCGCCGCCAAGGTGTTCGTCTGGGTGCTGAAGGCCGCGAGCATGAAACGGGCGGTGGCAGGTGCCATCCAGCGATACCAGAGCGAGTGCCCGCCCGTGACGCCGGCAATTGTCGGTTCGCCGCTTTCGCGGGTCGCATTCACGGTCGTGGCGTCGACGCGCACGCTGGAGCCTTGCAAAATCTGGGCCCCGGCGAACGCATCATTGGGCGGGATCACCCCGATCTTGAGCTGCGTGAGTCCGGTCGCCCCGGCGACACCGCTCACGGCCACCTGATACGTCGTGCCGCCGACGGCCTGAATCTCGGTTCGGGCGGTCGCGGCCGCGATTCGCTCCAGTGAATTGAGCGCCGCTCCCGTGTAGACGGCCACGTTTGCCGGGTAAGCACTCCCGCTGGCATCGAAGGTGACGGTGTCGGTCGAAGGCGCCGTCCAACTCCACCACAGCGTGGCGCCGCCGGTGGTGCCGGCGTGGGCCGGTTCGCCCGTCTCGCTGCTGGCCCCCACGTTCGATGATCGCACGCGCACACTGGACCCGGCGACGATCGCGCGACCCGCAAAATCATCATTGAACGGGGAGCTGCTCGCGGCGGCCAGGGCATTGGCCACGTTCAGCCGCCCACCCGTCTGCACCCGGCCACTGAGCGCCCGGAGGCGGGTCGTGCCGCGCAGCAGGCGATTGATGAGCTGGCGGTAGGTGTCGTTCGGGAACCGGGCTTTCAGCAAAGCGAGGGCGCCCGTGACGTGCGGGGCCGCCATCGAAGTGCCACCAAGAATCCGATACGCGGTGTCCGACGAATAATAGGTCGAAAGAATGGCCTCGCCCGGAGCCGCCAGATCGACGCTGCCCGCGCCATAATTGGAAAAACTGGCGAGCGAGTCGGTGCGATCGGTGGCGGCCACGGTCACGATGTTGTCGAGCGCGTAGGCGGCGGGATAATCGCTGCCCGCGTCGGTGCTCACCCCGTCGTTGCCGGCGGCGGCGACGAAGATTATCCCGGCCGCCCGCGCGCTGGCGATCGCGGCGAACTCCGCGGCGGAATAAACCCGTGAGCCGTAGCTGGCGTTGATCACCGAGACGCCGTGCGCGATGGCGTAATCGATGCACGCGATGTTGGCCGACGTCGTGCCGGCCCCGTCGGCGGTCAGGAAGCGCAGCGGCATGAGCTGCACCTTCCAGGCTATGCCGGCAATCCCGACGCCATTGTTGCCGACGGCCCCAATCGTCCCCGCGACATGCGTGCCATGACCGTTCGTATCGTTCGGGTTGCCGCTGTTCAGGCTCGTTTTCGCGACAACGGCGTTGATCCCGTGGAGATCGTTGGTGTACCCCGTCGACGACGGGTTCGCGTTGGTCCACAGGTTTGCGGCCAGATCCGCGTGTGTCATCCGCATGCCCGAATCGATGACCGCGACGATGACGTTCGGTGCCTCCGTCAGGATGTCCCACGCCGCGAGCGCGCCGATGTCAGCGCCGGCCGTTCCGCCGCCTTGCCCCGTGTTGCTCAACGGCCACTGCTCGGCCAGGGACGGATCGTTCGGAATCGTGCGCGCGTGGATGAGGCGATCGGGTTCGACGAACTCGTAGCGGCCCGTCGCCGTGAGCCGCGCGATCGCCTCTGGCGTCGTTTCGCCCGGCGCCGGCTCGAGCACCCGGGTGTTCCCGAGGCGGGAAAACTTCCGCTGCATGCGCCTTCCCTCGGCGGCTTCGGCGGCATCGGCGGAATCGCGGTGCGCGGGCCGCGGTTTCGCCAGCAGCACGCCGTCGCGGTAGCCCTGGGCGATTTCCTTCGGAGTGAAATCCGGGGAGTCGGCGGGCAGCGGCACGGCCGCCCGGATCAGCTGCGCGGCCGCCAGGAGGAGCCACACGAACGCGGGCCGCCGCCGAATGTGAAAATGACCGGATGTCAAAGGAGTGGATTATTCACCTTCGCGCCGGCCGCTGCCGGCCGCACGGCCATCGGGCGGCCACCGGCGCGCGGTGAGTTTTGCAGATTAGGCCCGGACCATGTCCAGGGATCGGGTTCGCGCAAATGACGCGATGTTTAATTCAACAGCCACGCGATGGCCGCGGCTTCCTTTTGCGCAGCTTCGCCGGTGAAGCGGGCGAATTCACCGGCCTTGGAAGCGGCGCGGTACGCGGCCGCGGCGATCTCAGGCTCCTTGCTCTCGCCGGCGAGCCAGAGCGGGTGCGGAGCGTTGAGCGCCATCATGCCGGGCAGGTCGAGATACTTCGCTCCGCCGGGCAGGAACATGGGATCGCGGTAGTCGAGCACCTGGCCGAAGCGGAAGCCATGATGCTTTGCAGATGCGACTCCGCCTGCGGGCTGAAGAGCCCCCAGTTCTCCGTGGTGTTCATCTCCGGCCGCTGCCTGGCGAACCGATGCACGAGCTCGCGCGGGATTTGGATCGAATCCGAGTCGCTGAGCATGTCCCACTGCCAGACCACGCAGCCCATGCGGGCAAGCTGGCGGCTCATCGACTGGTAGGTGCTGCGTCCAGCGCTCTCGAAGCGCTCCCGGCCATCGGCGATTTCCGCACGCACCAGGTCTTCGGGCTTCAGGGAAAAGCGCGCGTTCTCCGAGTGCCCGTGGGCATACATCACGGCCGGCACCTTGCCCTTGATGTTTTTCGGACGATACAGATTGCCCGTGACGAAGAAACCCGGCGCGCTCTCGAAATAGACCTTCTCAATCGTGAATTCGCCGCCGTCGACCTTTCCATGGATCACCGCATTGAGCGGCGTCTTGGCCGGCATCGGCCACAGACCCTCCGCCACCAAGATCTGCCGCCTCACGTACTCCTTCCGCACGTTCCAGTCGCTCAGCGAAGCGGGCGGATTGAACGGGAAGTAGCCATTCAGATCCTTGAGCGGCTGCCGGCGGATATCTCCGGCGGGCGCGTTCAGCGAGAAGACGAACAGGGCGGCAAGAATGGGGAGGATTGGTTTCATGGTTGGTTGTTGTCGGGGGAAAATTCGTGAATGCCTGACGGAGTCATGTCGCGAAGGGCGACAAGACGGCTCCGGATTCGGTATTCTCGGAGCAAGCGACAGCGCAGCCGGAGCCAGGTCGACCGACGCAGTCGTACAGGGCGCGGTGGGTTGCAGATACGGCATCATTCCTCCAACAGGGCCCTCACTTTTGCCATCACTTCCTCCACCGTCGCGACTGGAACTGGACCGATCGTCTCCGCCTGGCGCGCCTGCCAGTCCAGCGACCTGATTTGGTCGGCCAGCACGACCCCTTGAATCGGCAATCCTGCCGGCAATGCCACTTCAAAGGGGTATCCCTTGGCCTTGCTGGTGATTGGACAAACGAGGGCAAGCCCGACTTTGCCGTTATAGCTGGCCGGGCTCAGGACGAGCGCCGGTCGCCGTCCGGCCTGCTCGCGGCCCGCCTGGGGTACGAAGGTGAGCCAGATCGCGTCACCCCGGGCGGGCGCCTGATCGGCGGCATTCATCCGCGTTCACGGCCTTGGGCGCGACCCCAATCGGTTTCGGGCTGCCGATTCCGCGGTGTCACCTTGCGCAGCAGATTCGCCAGTCGATAACGCGGACGAGCGGGGCGCACGGTCAGAATGTCCATCCTCACCTCGAGCCGTACCGCGTCGCCCTCCTCCACCTGGATTTGCCGGGCCACCACTTGTGGAATCCGCAGCGCCAGGCTGTTGCCCCACTTTTGGATGGTTGCATTCATGGTGTTTCTACAATGACGATACACGCCATTCCGTCAAGGGCCGTGCCGCTCGCCGGGTCCAAACCAATTGCGCGGAATTCCGCGCAATTGGAAAACCACGCTAGACCCGCGCGCATTCCTGGAGCGCCCGGACGCGTCACCCCCGCGCTTGCGGACGAGCCCGCGCAGACCTGGGCGCTGTTGTCGCGGCAAGTTTTTCGCCTCCGCGCTTGCCGCGGCTCCGCGTTGGGCAAGATGGGTTCATGGGGAGCCGCGGAGACGCGGAGGGCGCGAGCCATTTCTACAATTAGGAGTTCGGCTCCGTTGCCGAACCGGGGGCCGGGGCGACATCCCTTGCTTGAAGCTGATTTCTTCTTATGAAAAACACCGCGGATGTGGTCGTGATTGGCGCCGGCGTGCACGGTGCGGCAACGGCTTTCCACCTGGCCAGGGCCGGGGCGGGCCGGGTGGTGGTGGTGGACAAATCCGGCGTGGCCTCGGGGCCCACGGCCAGGAGCGGCGCAATGATGCGGCCGATTTTCACCGAGGCGCCGTACATCCAGCTCGTCATGGAGGCGACGCAGATGATGGAGCACTGGGATGAACTGGTCGGAGGCGATGCCGGCTTCGTCGAGCGCGGGTTCCTGCGTTTCACCCGGACCTTCGAGAAAGCCGAACTCGGCGGCGACCTGAAGCTGATGAAGGAACTGGGCGTGGAGTTTGAAATCCTCGACGCCGACGCCCTCCGCGCGCGCGTGCCCGACGCCGAATTCCGCGGCGACGAACAGGGATTGTGGCTGCCCCGGGCCGGTTACGCCGATCCGGTGCTCACCACCCGCACGCTCGCCCGGGCGGCGGTGCGCCATGGGGTGACGGTGCTCGAGGGCGTGCAGGTTACCGCCATCGATGCGCCCGGCTCGCGCATCGAATCCGTGCAGACGGATCAGGGGCCGATTCATACGCGCACGGTGGTGAACTGCGCCGGACCGTGGTCGGCGCGGCTCGCGGCGGGCATCGGCGTGGCCCTGCCCATCGAGACGCATTGCGGCGGCACCAGCCTCTTCCAGCGACCGGAAGCGATCCCGGCCGGCGGCCCCATCCTGTCCGACGGCGTCAATCAGGTTTATTTCCGCGAAGTCGGCGACTCCGTCCTGCGGGCGTCGCACTTTGGCTGGACGCACAATCCGGTCGATCCGGACGATTACGACGAGACCATATCAGCCCGGCAATTGCAGACGCTGCGCGATGACCTGCGGAAGCGCTACCGGTCGATGCAACGCGGTGTTTTTGCCGGTGGATTCTCCGCGATCTACGACATGACGCCCGATGCGCACCCCATCATCGGCAACATCGGGGGGGTCGGGGGCTTTTGGTGCAACTGCGGCTGGAGCGGCAATGGTTTTGCCAGCTCGGCGGCGGTCGGCCGGCATCTGGCGGCGCGGATCGCGGGCCAGACCAGCGAGGTGGACCTGGGCATGTTTGCCTGGCCGCGCCCGCCCGGGACGAAGATGCGGCCCGACGGAAACTGGGTCAAACGTTGACCCGTCAAAGCGATTTGCCGAGCAGGACGACGTCGTGCATTTCGCGGCTTAGTTTCAATGCGGCCGCGAGTTTGCCGATTTCCGCGAAACCGGCGGCGCGCAGGCCGCGAAGCTTGGCATCGTTGCCGGCCGCAACGAAGGCCTGCACCTGCTTGATGCCGCGCTCGCGACAGCCCGCGAGCACCTGATCCAGCAGTTCGGGCAGTTGCGACTCGTAATTCTCATGCGTTGCGAAATCGATGGTGGCCGTGTGACCGCGACCCGAGCCGGGGGCGCGCGTTGCACTGCCAAAGCCAAGAATGCGTGCGGTGCGCGGCTCGGCCAGCACCGAGAGCAGCCCGCCCCGCGCGGCCGTCTCATACCACAGGACGGGAAAATTCGACAGACAGCGCTCTAGGGGCAGGTAACGCCCCGACAGCAACCCGCGTGGATAATCCAGACACACGGTGGCCAGCGGCTGCGTCACGAGCAGGGTGAGCCCCGGCAGGTCGCCCCAGTTCGCCGGCCGGATCTCCGCCGGCTGGCCGGCGGCAAAATACTCCTGCTCAAAATCGGCGGCACT
>JACQWL010000033.1 GCA_016209255.1 Verrucomicrobiota bacterium | reverse complement strand
TGAGGGGCGTGCGTGCTTCGTCTAATCGACGAAGCGCGAAGGAGGCCGGTGGTTTTCTGAGATTTTATTAGCGGAGTTTACCCGCCTGCGGCGGCGCCGAAGGCGACCAGGGATTAGCGGTTAAGAACTGTCTTGGTTGATCAACTTGGTTGCGGCTCCGCCGCGCTAGGTCTCTGTGGTTCAATAGTCGATGGATTGGAGGATTAAGCAACGAATGGGGGTCTACTTCGTCAGCGATTCGTCGAGGTTCATCACCTGGCTGGCGACGAGCGTCCAGGCGGCGAGTTCGGGCGCGGGCAGTGCCGGATCGGCCGGCGAGTCGCCCACCGCCAGCAGCGCCTGGGCCTTGGCCGGCTCGCGGCGGTAAACGGCCAGCGCCTCGTCGAGCGTGCGCTGCAGCACGGCGCGCTCCGGCGGCGAAAACGTGCGGCCGAGCAGCCGCAGCGACACGGCGTCGAGCCGCGCCTCGAAAACCGGCGTCGCGCGCAACGCCCGGGCGGCGAGCTGCCGCGAGGCCTCGACGAAAAGCGGCTCGTTGAGCGTGACCAGCGCCTGCAGGGGCGTGTTGGTGCGATCCCGCCGCACACAGGAGGCCTCGCGGCTGGGGGCGTTGAGGATATCCATCGCCGGCGGCGGCGCCGTGCGTTTCCACATCGTGTACAGGGATCGCCGATACAGGTTTTCCCCGACATCCGGGCGGTAGAAGCGCGTCGTGGACTCCTTCATGGCCACGTCCTCCCAGATGCCCTCGGGCTGGTAGGGTCGCACCGGGCGGCCGCCCAGCTTCGGCACGAGCAGGCCCGACGCGGCGAGCGCCTGGTCGCGAAGCACCTCGGCGTCGAGCCGGTGCCGCGGACCGCGGGTGAGGAGCCGGTTGGCCGGATCGCGCTCCAGCAACTCGGGCGTGACCGCGGCCGATTGCCGGTAGGTCGCGCTTGTCACCATCAGGCGTACGAGATGTCGGTAATCCCAGCCTGATTCGCGAAACTCCACCGCCAGCCAGTCGAGCAGCTTCGGATGCGACGGGCGCGCGCCCGTGACCCCAAAGTCACCCGCCGACTCCACCAGGCCCGTGCCAAAAATATGCTGCCACGTGCGGTTGACGTTGACGCGCGCGGTGAGCGGGTTTTCGGGGGCCACGAGCCAGCGGGCGAGCGCCAGCCGATCGCGCGGCTCATCGGCCGGCAGCGGAGGCAGCGCGGCGGGTGTCGCGGCGGGCACGATGTCGCCGGGGTTGGTGTACTCGCCGCGGACCAGGACGTACGCAAAGGGCTCCGAGCCCTTCTTCTCCTCCATGACCAGCGTCACGCCGCCGCGGCTGCGCAGGACCACTTCCTCGGCCGCGAGCCGGTCGAGCCGGCCGGCCAGTTGGAGTGAAGACGTGTCGGCCGTCGCGAGGTAGTGGGGGCGCAAGAGTTTCTTCTGCGCCGCGCTGCGCTCGGCCGGCGCGACCGCAAACGCGGCGCTGACGGCGAGCACCTCTGCAAGTTCCCTGACCTGGGCCGGCGTGAAGGCGCGGTCATACTGCCGGAGATCCTGGACCCACACCGCTCCGCCCTTCAGTCCAGCGACTGGACGACCGTTTGCCGAGTGCCGCGCGCCGAGCCGGAGCGGCGCCGTCGGCGTGATGTCCTTGCGAAACGTCCGTGGCACGCCCGCGTTGGCCACATCCTTCCCATCGACGAAGAGGTTGACCAGCCGGTTGCGCGAACCGGTACCGTCGAAGACAAGCAGCAAATGGTGCCACGCCTCCGGCACGAGCGGATCCTTCGCCACTGCGCGCATGCCGCTGCCGTCCTTCTCGTCGGAGAAAAACATCGCCGGCTTTCCGTCCTCCAGAAAAATTTCCCAGCCGCGTTCGGGTTCGTCGGCGCTGAGCGACGAAAGCAGGGTTCCGCCGGGCTTGCCCTCGACCCGCACGAACATCGCGAAGCTCACCTTCCCTTCCCGTGTCATCGGCACGGGAGCTCCGAGCACCAGGTCGAGATCGTTGATCTGCGGCGCCGGCCCGAACAGCCCGGCCACGCGGGATGGCTCGCCGGCGACTGGCGCGACCGCGACCGCGCCCGGGACCTTGATCGGGCCGGCGGACTCGTCGAGCGGCACGTGCAGCTTTACCGTGTGATCGGCGGGCGACGCGGCGAGTCGCGTCGCCGTCGCGAACCAGCTCTCAAAATCGGCGTCGGCCGCGCCCGCGCGCTCGCGCAGCGCGGTTTTCAACCCGCCCGTTTCGGCCTGCAACGCGGTCCACCGCGCCCGGTCGCCCACGGCGGGCACGAAAAGATTGGGCTCCGTGTCGGCCACGTTGCCGTCCATCGCGGGCATCGTGTTGTTGCGGAAAAAAGCGGTCAGCGAATAGAAGTCGCGCGTGCTGACGGGGTCGAACTTGTGATCATGGCATGCGGCGCAGCCCGTGGTGAGGCCGAGCCAGACGGTGGACATCGTTTCGACGCGGTCCTTGGCGTAGATGGCCTCGTATTCCGCCGGAATCGCGCCGCCCTCGCTGGTGGTGGGCAGGCAGCGGTTGAAACCGGAGGCGACTTTCTGATCGAGCGTCGCGTCAGGCAGCAGATCGCCGGCCATCTGCTCGATCGTAAACTGATCGAAAGGCAGGTTGCGCCGGAAGGCCCCGAGCACCCAGTCGCGATACGGCCAGATCGAACGGTAGTTATCGATGTGGATGCCGTGCGTATCGGCGTAGCGGACGGCGTCGAGCCAGTGGCGCGTGAACTGTTCCGCCGCGGCGTCGCTCGCGAGCAGCCGGTCGACCATGCGCTCATAGGCCTGTGGTGAAGGATCCCGCGCAAACGCCGCCTGTTCCTCGGGCGTCGGCGGCAGGCCGGTGAGGTCGAGGGTCACGCGGCGCAGCAGCCGGGCGGCGCCCTCTTCGCGACTCGGACGCAAGCCGGCGCCCGCCAGCGTTTCCGCGATAAAATGGTCGATCGGGTTGCGCGCCCAGTCGCGGCCGGCCGCCGGCAGCGGCGGTCGCGTCGGCGGAATTAAAGACCAGTGCTTCTCGTACACCGCACCTTCCGCGACCCACCGCCGCAACAAGGCGATCTCGGCGGGCTTGAGCTCCTTGTGCGAATCGGGCGGGGGCATGCGGTCGTCCGGATCGGTGGCCGTGATCTTCTCGACGAGCAGGCTCTCCTCCGGACGCCCCGGCACGATGGCGGGCTCATGATCCTCCCGCGCGGCGGTCGCAAACTCGGCGCGGTCGAGGCGGAGTTTCGCCTTGCGTGTGCTCGAGTCCGGGCCGTGGCACGCGTAGCAATTCTCCGAGAGAATCGGCTGGATGTGCTCGTTGAACGAGAGCCGCCCCGACTCCACTGGCGCGGCGGCAGCGGCCACGCTCATCTTCGCCACCGGCTTGGTTCCGGCGCCCTGGCAGCCCGTGTGAAGCAACAAGCCTGTTCCGCACGCGAGCAAAACGGCGGCGGCAGCAACGACGGCAGGCGTGAAACGCAGGATCAGGGAACGACGCACGGAAATTCAGCCGCAGCCGAAAGCTGCGGCAAGACGGCGGGACATGGGCGGGAATGAGACGGGGTTAAGCAGTGGGAGGGAGTCGCCCAGTGTCATTCGGGAATTTCGCGCCCGTGTCGATGCAGAAACCCAGCCGGATTCAGACCGCGAAGGCTTTGTTCCCGCGAATTACCCAGCGCGGCGCAGCCGCAACCAAGTGAACCAAGACGGTTTTTAACCGCTAATTTTCGCTAATCCCTGGTCGCCTTCGGCGCCGCCGCAGGCGGGTAAACTCCGCTAATGAAATCTCAGAAACCACCCGCCACCTACGCGCTTCGTCGATTAGACGAAGCACACACGCCATCACCCGCCTTTGATTCCGAATATTAGCGAAGATTAGCGGTTCCAAATGGTCTGTGAAAAAGTGCACGCAGCAAAACAACATTTTCAGAGATAGCAGTGCGAATGCCCGCGAATGAAATCATGTTGACTTCAGCTGTATCGATCCTGTCGACCGCGAATCACTGCAGCGCCAGGTCGACCCGCTTCGCGTCCTTCACCGGCCACCTCGTCACGGTCAGGCCCTTTGCGCTGCGCGAACTCACCGGCACCCGGCCGAGATCGAACTCGAACTCGCGCACCCGCGCCCGGCTGCGGCCGTCGAGCGACACCTGCAGCTTCGCCGGCATTTCCTTCTCCGTCCGGCTGACCTCGAAGTAGACGACGTGCGAACCCTCCGATTTCACCAGCGGGTAAAGCTTGTCGCGCGACAGCCCGCCGATCTGGAATTTTTTCGCGAAGGCCTTTCCCGACGCCTTGTCCTGATAGACCATCGTGTAATACGCCGTGTCGCCGTCCTTCGGGAAGACCGCGCAGTGGACGATCTCGCGCCCCATGAAAACCTTCTCCCCGACCTTCGCCACCTTGAGCGAGCCGTCGCGCATGATGCACAGCACGCTGTCCAAAATCGTGCACTCCTGGACGAACTCGTGCTGGCGCCAGTTGAGCCCGATGAAGCCGTCCTCGCGGTTGACGTACAGCCGTTGGTTCGCCGAAACGACCTCCGAGGCGTCGATCTGCTCGATCTCGTCGTAACTGGTCCGGCGCTTGAGGCCCTTGCCGTATTTCTCCTGCAGCAGCTCGAACCACGCGACCGCGTAGCCCGTGAGATTCCGGAGGTGCGCCTTCGTCTCCTTGATCCCCTCCTCGATTTTCTTCAGCGCCTCCTCGGCCTGGAAGCGGTTGTAGGCCGAGATCCGTTTGATGCGGATTTCGGTGAGCCGGGTGATGTCCTCGTCGGTGACGGCGCGCCGGAGCTGTTTGACGAAGGGCTTGAGCCCCTCGCGGATCTCCGCGAGCACGCTCTCCCAAGTCTTCGACTTTTCGATCCGGCGATAGATGCGCTCCTCGATGAAAATCCGCTCGAGCGAGTCCCAATGCCACTGCTGGTCGAGTTCCTCGAGCTTGATCTCGAGTTCGCGCTTCAGGAGCGCCTTCGTCTGGTCGACGCAACGCTTCAGAATCTCCCGCACCCCGAGGAACTGCGGCTTGTCGTCCTCGATCACGCAGGCCGCCGGCGAGAGGTTGGACTGGCAGCCGGTGAACACATAAAGCTGCTGGACGGCCTGCTCCGGATCGCTGCCCTGCGGCAGGTGGACGAGGATCTCGACGGCATCGGCCGTGTTGTCGTCGACGTGCTTGATCTTGATCTTGCCCTTGGCGTTGGCCGCGAGGATCGACTCGATCAACGATTCCGTGGTGGAGCCGAAAGGCAGCTCCGTGATCGCGAGCAGGTATTTGCTGCGGACCTCGATCTTGGCGCGGATCTTCACTTTGCCGCCGCGCTCGCCGTCGTTGTACTCCGAAAAATCCGCGATGCCGCCCGTCGCAAAATCCGGGTAAATCCGGAATGTTTTTCCCTGGAGGTGATTGATCGCCGCGCGGCAGAGATCGTTGAAGTTGTGCGGCAGGATCTTCGTCGCGAGGCCGACTGCGATGCCTTCCGCGCCTTCGAGCAGCACGACGGGAAACTTTGCCGGCAGCGTGACGGGCTCGCGGGCGCGGCCGTCGTAGCTCAGTTGCCAGGTCGTGGTCTTCGGGTTGAAAAGCACGTCCTTCGCGAAACCGGTCAGCCGCGCCTCGATGTAGCGCGGCGCCGCCGGCTCGTCGCCGGTGAGCGTGTTGCCAAAATTGCCCTGGGGCTCGACCAGGAACCCGCGCTGGCCCATGCCCACGAGGGCCGCGCCGATCGACGCGTCGCCGTGCGGGTGAAAACGCATCGTGGCGCCGACGATGTTCGCGACCTTGTGGAAGCGGCCGTCCTCCATTTCCCACAAGGTGTGGAGAATCCGCCGCTGCACCGGCTTGAGCCCGTCGTCGATGTGCGGGACCGCCCGGTCGAGAATCACGTAGCTGGCGTAGTCGAGAAACCAGTTGCGGTAACTGTGCGCGAGAGGCGAGTCCTCGTCCTGGACCTTTTCCCCGCCGCGCCGCCGCACCGGCGGAGCGGGCGGCAGCTCGGCGGGCGCAGGGGGGACCGGCGCTGCTTTCGCCGGCGGTGTTACTGGTTGCGGTGCAGGCGCGGCGGGCTTCGGTGCGGGCGCGGCGGACTCCGGCAGGCCGTCGAGCGGAAGCTCAGGTTGATCGAAGTTCTTCGCAGGTTTCTTTTTGGGCATTCGCGCGGAAATTTTTTCGGGAAAGGTGCAAACTGGCACGCGGGCGCAACGCGCGTCAAGGGATGCGTGCGCCATACCGTCAGGGGGATCCGCCATCGCGCCGAAAAACCCGATCTTTTTGATAGACTACGAACACGGGGAGCATCATCAACCTTCCCGCAGGCGCACCCACCGCTGGCGCCCGCAATTATTTTGGCAGCGGCCAACCTCACGTCCCCAAACTCCCACATCGCAATGTCTGAATCCCATGTCCCCATGATCCCGTGCAACGTCGCCGGCCCGCTCGGCGTGCTGCATCTTCCCCGTCTTTGGCTGAAGGTCTCGCTCGAAGCGCGCGGCAAGCTTGCCGCCGGTTACCCGGGCATCGGCAAAGGATTCGATCAAATGGTGATCGACGGGCTCGGCCTCAACGCCGACGCCGTGCGCCAGTTTATTACCGAGACGAAGCCGACCTACGCGCAATTTGAGGCATGGGTAAAATCGCAGCCGGGAGTGAAGCTCAGCCGCGCTTCGGTGTATCAGCTCAACCAGTCCATCCTGAACTACCATCACGCCCCGGAACTCCAGCAGGAGATCCGCGCCGCCACCGGTTTTGCCGAGGACGGCTCGGTGCTGGGTGCCGCGGTGGAGCTCAACGCCTTGGACGACTGGCAGTCGTTCCACGCCGCGGTCCTGGCGTAAGAAACAGCGGATTCTGCAGGGGCGTCGCGTGCCGGCGCCCGGTTTGCGTCTCATCGCGGGCGGCGGCAAGCGACGCCCCAACTTTCTCAGATCTTTCTTATGAGTTCAGAACGCATTGCCTTTGTTGGAGTCGGCCGGATGGGGGCCAACATGGCTCGCCGGCTGAAAGACTGCGGTTACGCGGTCACCGCAGTTTACGATGTCAACACCGCCGGGGCCGACGCCCTCGCGGCCGAAATCGG
>JACQWL010000554.1 GCA_016209255.1 Verrucomicrobiota bacterium | reverse complement strand
CAAGAACTCGTCGCAGGTCCTGCTGAAGAGATCGGAGGTCGAGTTCTTCACCCCGGCGACGATGACGGTTTTGGCGTTCTCGCGCAGCTTGCTCACCAGCGGCGAGAAGTCCGAGTCGCCGCTGATGATGACAAAGGTATCGACGTGGCCCTTGGTATAGCAGAGATCGAGCGCGTCCACCACCATGCGGATGTCGGCGGAATTCTTGCCGGACTGGCGCACGTGCGGAATCTCGATCAGCTCGAAGGCGGCCTCGTGCAGGTCGCGCTTGAAGGCCTTGTAGCGGTCGAAGTCGCAGTAGGCCTTCTTGACGACGATGTGTCCTTTGAGCAGGAGGCGTTCGAGCACTTTTTGAATGTCAAATTGAGGATAATGGGCCTCGTGGGCCCCAAGGGCGATGTTTTCCAGGTCGAGAAACACCGCCATGGTCACGTTGGAATCATGGTCGCTCATGTCGGTTTAAATGTCGGTCTCTTACAGGTAAGGCCGGCGGGCCGGCGGAAGCGAGCGAAAAAGAACGCGGGCCAATCCATCCTTGCATCCTCCCGGCCGCTCGGTCATAAACCTCCGGCAACACCTCAATGTGCATCGCATGGCCAAATCATTCTTGATCACAAGAATCACCTTCTTGTTCCTCCTGCTGGCGGTCGCCTCGGGCAATCGGGCTTGCTCACTGGGAGCGCAGGTGTCCAACCTGCGCGCCGGGATTGCTGCCGCCGCCAGCAGTCGGGCCGGCTCGCCGGAGCCAACCGCTCTCGACCGCTACGTCGCGGCGCCTGATTCGAATTATTCTTACCGGCTGGTCAGCACCCACCGGGGCCAAGGCTATGTGACCTGCATTCTGGAGATGACGTCGCAGTCGTGGCTGACCACGAATGAGGTCGATCGCACACTCTGGAAACATTGGCTGGCCATCACGCGGCCCGACGCCGCGACCGGCTCCACCGCCCTCCTGTTCATCGGGGGCGGCAGCAATGAAAAGGAAGCGCCCAAGCAGGCCGATGGCAACATGATCCGGGTCGCGCTCGCCACCAAGTCCGTCGTCTCCGAATTGCGCCTGGTCCCAAACCAGCCTCTGGTTTTTGCCGGCGACGGCCAGAAACGCAGCGAGGATGCGTTGATCGCCTACTGCTGGGACAAGTATCTGCGCACGGGGGATGAGCGCTGGCCCACCCGCCTGCCGATGACCAAAAGCGCCGTGCGGGCCATGGACACCGTGACGGCTTTCTGCGCCACCAAAGACGGCGGAGAGTTGAAGATTGATTCGTTTGTCGTCGCAGGCGGTTCCAAGCGCGGCTGGACGACCTGGACGACGGCGGCAGTGGATCGGCGCGTGGCAGCTATCGTTCCCATTGTCATCGACGTGCTCAACATCGAGCCTTCCATGATGCACCACTGGGAAGCTTATGGCTTTTATTCACCTGCCATCGGCGATTACGAGATCATGGGCATCATGGATTGGCAGGGCACCAAGGAATATCGGAACCTGATGAAGATCGAGGAACCTTTCGAGTACCGTGACCGCCTGACGCTCCCGAAATTCATCATCAACGCCACCGGCGACCAGTTTTTCCTCCCTGATTCCAGCCGGTTCTATTTCCATGATCTGCCCGGCATCAAGTACTTGCGTTACGTTCCGAATGCCGATCACTCGCTCAAAGACACGGACGCTTTGGAAACACTCGTGGCCTGTTATGGCGCCATCCTCAACCAAACATCCCTGCCCCGCTTCTCCTGGAAGTTCGATCGTGATGCGACCATGCGGGTCGAGGTGATGGACAAACCGACGGCGGTCAAACTCTGGCAAGCGACGAACCCCAACGCGCGGGATTTCCGGCTTGAAACCATCGGAAAAGCCTGGACGAGCACAGACCTGGCCGCTCAGAACGATGGCGTTTATCTGGCGAAAGTGGCCCCGCCCGAGAAGGGGTGGACCGCCTGCTTGGTGGAACTGACCTACGCCTCCCAAGACCAGCCGGCTCCCTTCAAATTCACCACGGAGGTGAGAGTAGTGCCCGACGCGCTCCCTTACAAATTCAAGGCGAAGAACCATCCGGCAGCGGCTGGCGGGCCCTGATCGGCTGCACCGCGACGGGACTTCGCGACGAAAGCCTGCCCGCGTCTGGGATCGAACAGGCGCCGGCTGGCAGGATCGGCAGGGCCGATTCAAGCAAGAACGCACCGCAACACTTTCGGAGCGCCGGTTTGTACCCGGCGCTCCGGCCTGCACCTTACACGGATTGTTGCCCCCAGCGTCCGCATCCGACCGACCTCGGCCAAGCCCGGCGGGCTTGAACACGAATAGCCGTAGGTGCAACCTACGGAACGCGCATCCCATTGAGGGTCACGACCCTGGAGGGGTCGCACCGCCTTCCCGTGGCTGCGGGTGCCGGGCTGAAGCGGGGCCGTGCCACCCCTGCCAGGGTGGACCGGGCTTTGGGCCGACGCTTTCCGTAGGTTGCACCTACGGCTATTCAGGTGGCAGCCCTTCGGGCTGGGACCGGAGTTCGACCATCCGACGCAGGCAACCTGGAATGCGGTCGGCACGAATTGGGGGACCGTGCGTGGCCTCGCCGGGCAGGCTGACCTGTCAAAAAGGAGTGTAAGGAGCAGGCTCCGGCCTTGCTTGAATCGGCCCAGCAGGATCGGGGAGGCGGCGCCTCGCGAACTGGCAGACCGGTGCTCAAAACGAGGCGCTGACACCTTTGGCTGCGGCGCGGCCCACGTGCAGGCGGAGCTTCTCCAGTTCCTGCTGCACCGTGTGGTTGCGGGCAGCCTCCGCATGCACTTTTGCAGGCTTATCGCCCTCCATTTCGAGGGCCGCCGTCACGACTTGCCAGCCCGCTTCACGGCGATGAATCTCAAAGCCATGCTCGATCAACCTGCCGCCCTTTTTCTGCGTGCGCACCACCGGCACAAAAACCCACTCATTCTTCTCCAGTCGCTGCAGGGCCTCAAATTTGCCATGGGGAATGTTGACCACTTGGGAATGGTCATCGATAGCCTGGGTCCACGGCTGCTCCCCCATGGTCTGACGAGTGTCGTTGAGTAAGATACGGAGTTGGTCGGCGCTTATGATGGTTTTCATGCCTCCATTCTAGCCGAGGAAGACCTTGAGGCGTCAATCGCGATTATTAGCCGGGACCGGCCGTTGAGCTTGGGTCTGGCCAACGCAGCCACGGATTTCCCGGCGCGGCAGAACCGCAGCCACGATCGTTGAAGCGTTACAAGGTTAAATCGTTGAATGAGTTACACCGAGGCCAAAGGAGCGCGGACCGCTTTGTCCGCGCGAAGGTGACGCTGAGAAAGAAATACGCGGACAAGATTGTCTTGGAAAAAAGCAAAATAATTGTCCTGAAAATGTCCGCTCATTCGTTGTATCATGGAATGAACGAAAACAATCGACCAACAACAGAAAGAAAATTATGAGCACACGATCGCAGAATGGGTACCTGCTGCTATTCCGCGGCACAGACTGGCACCAAGGCCTCTCGCCGGAAGAGATGCAACAGGTCGCCGACCAGTGGATGGCTTGGTTCAACCGCTTGAAGGACCAGGGCACGGCCGTGGCCGGAAACCCGCTGGAACGCGAGGGTAAAATCGTCTCCGGCAAAAACCGCGTTGTTTCGGACGGCCCGTTCGCCGAATCCAAGGAAACCATCGGCGGTTATTTTCTCCTCAAAGTCGGCACGATGGACGAAGCAGTGGCCATCGCGCAGCAATGTCCCGGTCTGCCGTACGGCATCCGGGTGGAAGTCAGACCTGTGGCTGGCGCATGCCCCCTCGTTGAAGAAGTGCAGGCCAAAGCCCAACTGGCCCACGCCTGATCAACTTCGACACGCCACTCTCAACCCTGGACAGAGAACTCGATTATGGCCCGCTACATCGATGGATTTGTTTGGCCTGTACCAAAGAAGAATTGAAAAGCCTATGACCGATCAACCTGCTCCCGTCTCCAAGAAAATGCTCTGGGCCGGTTGCGTCATGAGCGCCCTGCCGGTGTTGACGTTGCTCATGAGCGCCGACCAGGATGCGCCGAAGTCGCGACGTGACGTGCATCAAATCGTCCAACTCGACATCAAAACGTTCCAGCCAGCATATCAGCAGCAATAGAACCGTTGACACCTATGCCGTCAGAAAATGTAAGACCCAAGACCATTGACGAGTACCTCGCCGCCCTGGACGCTGACAAGCGCGCCGCGCTTGAGAAGCTTCGCCAGGCCATCCGGAACGTCGCGCCGAAGGCCGAAGAGCGCATCAGCTACGGACTCGCCGCCTTCCGCATGAACGGGAGAATGCTGGTGGCTCTGGGCGCGACCGCAAACCACTGCGCCTTCTACCTCGTGAGTTCTTCCACGGTGGCAGCCCACCAGAACGAGCTCAAGGACTACGACACCAGCAAGGGCACGATCCGATTTCAAGCGGACCATCCCCTGCCGGCCGCCCTGGTGCGGAAGCTGGTCAAGGCTCGGATCGCTGAGAACGATGCTTGATGTGCTCGTATGAAACTCGACCCAAGCAAACACGGCGCGGACGGCAAGCCGAAGAACGGCGTGTTCAAGGAGAATTTCAAGGACGGCACGCTGGTCTGCGTCGGCCATGACCGCAACGGCGAGAAGGTCGGCGTGTGGCTCACGTATGACGCCAGGGGCAAACTCATCAAAACCAACAAACACAAATCAAAGTAGGAGAACCATGAGCACAGTACGAGTCTTGGTCGGGACGAAGAAAGGCGCGTTCATTCTGACAGCGGATGGCCGGCGCGAGCAGTGGGACATCGGCGGCCCGTACTTCGGGGGCTGGGAGATGTATCATCTCAAAGGTTCGCCCGTGGAGCCGAATCGCATCTACGCGTCGCAGACGAGCGGCTGGTTCGGGCAGATCATCCAGCGCTCCGACGATGGCGGCAAGACCTGGAATCCTCCGGGAACCCGGCCGGAAGACTTGATGGGGCCGGACGGCATGCCCAAGGGGCAGAGTAACATGTTTCTCTATGAGGGTGAAGTGGGCACGCACAAGTTCTACGATGGTTCGCAGCATCCGTGGGAATTCAAGCGCATCTGGCATCTCGAACCATCCCTGACCGACCCGGACACGGTTTACGCGGGCGCGGAAGACGCGGCTTTGTTCAAGACGGCGGACGGCGGCAAGACCTGGCAGGAATTCCCCGCTTTGCGCAGCGCCAAGGGCCACCTCTGGCAGCCGGGCGCGGGCGGCATGGCCGTGCATACGATCATTCTCGATCCGAAGAACGCGAACCGGATCTTCATCGCGATCTCCGCCGCGGGTGCTTTCCGCACCGACGACGGCGGCAAAACGTGGCGGCCCATCAATCGCGGGTTGAAGTCGCAATACGAGTTGCCCGACCCGGAGGCCGAAGTCGGCCATTGCGTCCACCGCATCGCCATGCACCCGTCTCGTCCGGACGTGCTCTTCATGCAGAAGCACTGGGACGTGCTGCGCACCGACAACGCGGGCGAGCAATGGCAGGAGGTCAGCGGCAATCTGCCGACCGACTTTGGTTTCCCGATTGAGGTCCACGCGCACGAACCGGAAACCATCTACGTTGTTCCGATCAAGAGCGATTCCGAGCATTTTCCGCCTGATGGGAAGCTGCGGGTTTACCGCAGCCGGACGGGCGGCCACGAATGGGAAGCGCTCACCAAAGGCCTGCCGCAGAAGGATTGCTACGTCAACGTGCTGCGCGACGCCATGGCCGTGGACTCGCTCGAACCGGGCGGCGTGTATTTCGGCACCACCGGCGGACAGGTCTATGTCTCGGCCGACAGCGGCCAGACCTGGAATCCGATCGTCCGCCACTTGCCGGGTGTCTTGTCGGTCGAGGTGCAAACGTTGCCATGAGGATGAAATCCGAAATCCGAAGGTCGAAATCCGAAAGAAATCCGACGCCCGAATGCCGCACACGTGGGCCGCGAGGTCCAGGTTTCCCAACCTGCTCTGTCGCCGATTTCCGAATCGGCGGACCGGGCGGAGCAGGACCGGGCGCGGGTCCGGAAACCCGCGATTCGGCGCCGCGCGGCAAAGCCGCAACCAGACTTCTTAGAGTGCGGCGGGAAGCGAAGCGCCACGCCGCTTTGGCGGCCTGGGCCGCCCTCCGAAAAGCGGTGTCGCCGCTGCGCTCTGCCACCGCACT
>JACQWL010000553.1 GCA_016209255.1 Verrucomicrobiota bacterium | reverse complement strand
GAGCGAGGATGCGCTGGACGGCAAAGTTGAGATCGCGCTGGGTGAGGGTGTTGCTGAGAGCGAGATTGCGCGCCAGGAGGTCGCGCCAATGCTCCATGTCCGCCAGAAAATCGTCGTCGAATTCGGAGGTGCCGCGCTTGCCCTTGTTGGAGAGGGCGTGCTTGTCGAAGGAGCCGCGCAGCACCGCCTCGCGGGAAAAAATGGCCGCGATTTCATCCCACTTCTCCGGGTATTGCTCGAACGTGCAATAGAAGATGCGGCTCGTGGACGCCTTGTCATTCTCTCTCGCGCGGCGGCGGGTGTCGTAGATCGCGAACTCGTGGAAGTCGGTGACGATGCCGAGCAGGAGACCAGCGGTGTACGAATAGCGGCGGAGCTGGGCGGCGGGCGCAGGGTCGTCCTTGATGCGGACGGATGGTTTCTTGGCCTCGACAAAGAACTTTCGGGTGCCGCCGATCCGAAAGGAGTAATCGGGCGCGGTGGCGGCGACGCCGCTGATCTTCAGCGTATCTTCGTGAACAACATCTTTGTAGGCCTCGGCGTAGCCAGCCTGGTTCGCAACGTCCCAACCGAGGGCTTCAAATAATGGGTCGAGGAATTCGCGGCGGAGCTGGGTCTCCTTGTAGTCGGCGCTGAGGTACGATTCGAGGTTGCGGCCGAATGTCTCAACGCGCTCGAGAATTCTCGCAGGGATGGGCATGGCGTGGTGGCCCCGCGAGCAGAACCGCGCGAAGCGCGGCCCGCAACCACGCAATGCAGACAATGGCGCGGGGGGCGCATCTCAGTTTCCTGCAAACGTGCATTCCGGTCCTTGTGGGGCCTGCGCCTGCGCAGGGCCGGTTTTTTGAGAATGCTGCGGGTCCGCGCATCAAACGGCCCACCGCAAGCGGTGGCCCTACAACATGCAAGAAACTGAAATGTGCCCGGCGGGTGGGCAGGACAAAACAACGGTACGTTTTACGTTCACCAAACGTCGAGCGTGGCGTGGACGACTTTTCCGGCGAGCGATTCGGCCAGAAGGGGCAGTGTCTGGTATTCGGCCTGGAGCTGGCCGCTGTCGGTGAAGATCTCGCGTTGCGCGCTGACGGGGCGACTTTCGAAAATTGTCCGGCCGTTGCGCCGGTCGCGGAGCGTGCAGGCGACGCCCAGCGTTACATTGAACGTGCGCGCCAGCCCGGTGTCGTCCTCGCGGACCGCGGCGACTTCGCGGTGGTAGTCGTTGATGACGATCGCGAGCGTCGCGTCGGCGGCCTCCGGCGAATTGACCAGGGCGACCCGATTGTCGCGCAGGAAGGACTCACGGAGGCGGGTTGAGAGCAGCGCCTGCGCCTGGGGCAGCAGCGTTTTGTTCGCCACCGGCTCCAGGTAGAGCGTGCGAAACGTCTGCGCGGCGCCGGTGCCGAGATGGTAGTGTGCGCAACCGGTGAGGCCAAGGACCGACACCAACAGTCCCACGGCCACCCATCCCAAGCAGCACTCATGCAGTCGGAATCGCATCACGAATGGGACCGGGCGAGCACTCGGCGCGTGCAGGGCCGGCGATCAACTTGCCCGCCGAAGCCTTGGCGAAGGCGGGGTCGCCGGGCCGTTTTCGCTCGAACAGCGGCCTGCCGACAAGCGGCAGCCCTACATTCAATGGCGTCGTTACGACTGAGTGGCATGGCGCAAGTCAAGGCAGGCAGCGAGCGGCCGGGTGACGCCCGCGCGGCGAACCTCAAAAGAGCCAGAATCGCTTCTTCTTTGCCGGCTGGTCGGCCAGGGTTGCGCCGGCCGCGGGCGGCGCGGCATTGCCGGCGGCCCCGGCCTCGACTTGGGTCAGACGGGCTTTCGCCCGTGTCGCGATCGCAGAATCCGGGTACGCGGTGATGGCCTCGTTGTAAAACACCCGCGCGGCCTTGTAGTTGCGGCGCTTGAAGAGATAGAAATCGCCGATCTTCAGTTTGCTTTCGGCGAGCATCGTCTTCATCCCGTCGAGGCCCTTTTCCGCCGCGGCGATGTTCGAATCGCTGGGGAAAAGCAGCATGAAGTCGGTGAAGTAGGTGATGGCTTCCTTGGTCGATGCCTGGTCGTAGTAGGCCCCGTCGACCAGCGCTGCGTGGGTCTGCGCCAGCTTCAGGTAGGCATCGGGCGCGAGCAGGCTCTGCGGGTAGCTGTTGATCATCCGGTCGAGCGCGTCGATCGCGTTCTCCGTCTGCTTGAGCTTCTGGTGCCCACGGGCGACGTTCATCAACGAAAGCGGCGCGTAGTCGCTGTATGGCGCGTTGGCGACGATGGTCTCGAAATACTGGAGGGCCTTGTCGCGCTGAGTGAAGCCGGGCAGCAGGCCAAACAGCATGCGGCCGCGGGCGCCGTCGAGCAGGGCGCTGGCGATGCGATACTGCTCGCCGGTGATTTCGTTGAATCGCTTGGTGTTCGGGTAGCGGGTGAGGATCTGTTGGAAATCGTCAAACGCCTTGGTGTAGTTTTTTTGCGCCAGGCGGAGGCGGGCTGAGCGGTACAACGCCTCGGGCGCGTAGATGGAGTTGGGGTAGCGTCTGGCGATGGACCCGTAGCCCCGAATCGCGGAACGCGGGCTCCCGTCTTCCTCGGCGGTACGGGCGCTGTTCATCTGGTCGAGCGCCTTGCTGCCCTCGGCGCCCGTGAGGCCGGAAAGCGCGCCGCCCTCCACGCGCCAGCCGGTGGCCGGGCTCCAGACGAGATCGGCCTGGGCCGGGGACGTCAGAAAACCGAGAAAAGAGGAAAGGAGAGTGATGGCGCGGAGCGCGCCGACAAAGGAAAGACGCATGGAAAAAGGGTCACCAGCGAATCAGCGCGCTTCCGTAGGTCAAGCCCGCCCCAAATGCCACCAACAGTGTGAGATCGCCGGGTTTGATGCGGCCGGCCCGGCGGGCCTCGTCGAGGGCGATGGGAATGGAGGCGGCGGAGGTGTTGCCGTAGCGATCGACGTTGACGAAAAACCGGTCCATCGGGAGTTCGAGATATTGGGAAATCGCTTCGATGATGCGGAGGTTGGCCTGATGGGGGATGACATGGGAAATCTGATCCGCGTGCAGCTGGTGTTGTTCCAAGATTTCGCGGGCGGCGTCATCCATCACGCGAACCGCCTGTTTGAACACCTCCTTCCCCTTCATGCGCATGCAGTGGGCCCGGGCGGCAATCGATTCGGCCGTGCTCGGCGCGCTGCTGCCACCGTGCGAGATGTAGAGCAGATCGACGCTGTCGCCCGAGGCGCCCAGCCGCGTGCCGATCAGGCCGATCCCGGGCTCGGAGCTCGCCCCGATCACGGCGGCGCCGGCGCCGTCGCCGAACAGCACGCAGGTGGTCCGATCCTGCCAGTCGACGATGGTCGAGAGTTTTTCGACCCCGATGACCAGCGCCTTTTGGTAGCGGCCCGAGGCGATCATCGCACAGGCGGTATCGAGCGCGTAGACGAAACCCGAGCAGGCGGCGTTGAGATCGAAGCAGGCCGCGGCCGTCCGCACGCCGAGCTTCTGCTGGATGATGCACGCCACGGCGGGCATCGGCAGGTCCGGCGTCATCGTGGCAACGACGAGCAGGTCGATATCGGCCGCCGCCAGCCGGGCATCTTCCAGGGCACGGCGGGCAGCCTGGACAGCCATGTCGGAGGTGGCTTCGTCCGGTGCGGCGATGCGGCGTTCCCGGATGCCGGAGCGGGTGCGAATCCACTCATCAGACGTGTCGACCGTGTGGGAAAGTTCCCCATTGGTCAGGACGCGTTCGGGGGCATAGGAACCGGTCCCGAGAATGACGGTGGAACGGATGGGCATCTCGGAGGAGGGGCGAACGGTTGCCAAATGCGTCAGCCAAACGCCGGCTGGGAGAGCAATTCGTTGGCACGCGTGATGTCGGCCTCGATGTGTTGATTCATGTCGGCTTTGAGGATTTCGTTGGCGGCGTGGAGGGCACTCTTGATCGCGCGGCGGTTGGAGGAGCCATGGGCTTTGAGCACATTGCCGTTAAGACCGAGAAGGGGTGCGCCGCCATAGCGCTCGGGGTTGATCCGCTCCTTGAGCGCATTGAACGCGCCCTTCGAGAGCAGCGCCCCGGTGGCCCGCATGGGGTTGGCCTGCAACTCCTCCTTCAGCATGCTGGAAAAAAACTTCACGAGCGACTCCCAGCTCTTGATCATGATGTTGCCGACAAAACCATCGCACACGACGACATCGACGTGCTCTTCAAAAACATGAAAGCCCTCGATCGGTCCGGCGTAATTGATGAGGCTTCCGACGCGGCGCAGGAGATCGTTGGTTTCGGTGATGAGCACGTTGCCCTTGCCCTCCTCGGTGCCGATATTCATCAACCCGACCTTGGGCGCCCGGATGCCAAGCATCACGCGGCAGTAATGGCTGCCGAGAATCGCGTTGTGGACGAGGTGCTCCGCCTTGGCGTCGGGATTGGCGCCGGCGTCGATCAGGACAAACTGGCCGCCTTCGCGCGGGCAGATGGCCGCGAGGGCGGGCCGGGAGATGCCCTCCATCATGCGCAACCGCAGCGTGCCACCGGCCATCAGCGCGCCGGTGTTGCCGCAGCTCACGACGACGCCCGCCGCGCCGTTCTTCACCAGCTCGATCGCCCGCACCATCGACGAGTCTTTTTTCCGCTTCAGCGCGTTCAGCGGCTTGTCCGCCATCGTGATGACCTCAGAGGCGTGGTGGACCGTGAGCCGGTGGCTGCGGTTCAAACCGGCCTGGCTCACCAGCGGTCCGAGCACGGCCTCATCGCCGACCAGAATGATCGGATTGAGCGCCGGATACTGGTTCAGCGCGAGCTTGACGGCGGCAACGACCTCAGTGGGTCCCAAATCTCCGCCCATGGCGTCGACCGCGATGCGGCCGGTAGCGCCGGATGTGGTGACCATCGCGGTGATCGCGGGGTGCGACGGCGGCGCGGGGCTCAAACCTCGACGTTCAGGACTTGGCGGCCACGATACATGCCGCTCTTCGGATTAACGCGGTGGGGCCGGAAAGTGCTGCCATCAGTCGGATCCTTGGCGAATTCGGGCGCGATGAAAGCGTTGGCCGCGCGGCGGTTGGCACTGCGGCGTTTGGACTGTTTGCGTTTCGGATTGGCCATGGGAGGGAGCTTCTTGAGTGCGTGCGTTGGTCGAAAACGTCCGCTAGTTTCTAGTGAAGGGGTCGGAGTAAAGGGCGGCGTCCGGATGGGTCAAGCGTCATCATCGCCGCCGGTTATCAGAGGGTGCATCTCCGAGCTGACGCCGGGACTAATTCCAAAGGAAACGGGCGGACTGGTTTTTGAAAAGAACGTTGATGGTGAGCAGATGGGTGAGGCCTTGGCGGGACCAGAACTGGCCACAGGATTTGAATCGGTTCTGGAGCTGCCGGCAGAGGGATTCAACCGCGCCGCTGCCCATGGGCGCGCCTTCATTTTCCCGTGCCTGGTAGTGAATATGATCCTTGTGGTTGACGAGGTACTCGACCTCGCGCGTCACCGCTTTCTGGGATGGCGCGCTGCGTGGCTCGGACGGTGTCAACAGCTGCTCGAGCGATTGCACCACCCGTAGTTCTTCGCCGTGACGGAGTTGATGCTATAAAGGCTCGACCCAGGCCCGCGCCGTTTCGGTGCCGTGGCCGTGCAGTTCGTGGGCCAGGGCCCTTTTCCCACCGCACTTGCACGTTCACCTCCCCCACGCTCGTCTGCAGCTGCATGGGCCGCCAACGCGTTTTTCGCAACGGCGCGCCGCGCTTCGGACAGAGCGCCGGCATCGCGCTCGCTTGCTGTTGGATATCCGCCTCGAGTTTTTGCCGCGCCCATTCCCGGCCTTCGGCCGCGCGCTGCTGTTCGATGGCGCGTAGCCAGTTCGTCGCGGCGCCCAGCCGGGTGGACTCGATTTCGCAGATTATCGCCGTAGTTGGTAGACGTACACGTCCTTCACCGGCACCTGCAGCGTGTGGTGCCGGTCCGCACAACTGCGTCCTGTCGTCTGCCCCACGCACTCCCAGTTCGCCGCGCGGTAACAGGTGCCGGCGAACCGACTCCGTTCCACGAACGTTTCGAGCCAGTGCAGCCCGTGCCCGTACTTCGCCTGCCAGTCGGCGGCGATCCGCCGGGCCACCTGCCCGAGCACGTGGCTGGCCAACCCGGGCACTCGCACCCAGGGTAAAACCAGGAAACGCGTATTATTGGCCACCCTTTGCAGGCCGGCCCGCCGTTGCGCTTCGGTGAGACCCAGGTGCTGGTCCCGCGGCGCACACTTCCACGCGGCGGCCCCAAACAGCACGCACGCGAGGTCCCGCCCGCGGGCGTCTTGCGCCAGATATCGCACGTTCTCTCCCCCGACATGCAGGCCCAAATAATGATGGCGCTCCACATACCTCGCCCAGCGTTTGGCCGCGGGCGTGGTCGCTTGCACCACCTCCACCCTCACGGGGCTAAATTCCTGCAGGCCTCCCTTCACGGCCTCGGGTTCGGCCCACGCCACCGGCAATTCCGCGGCGCGCGCTTTTCTCCTCCAGCGCCTCACCGCCGGCAACACCACTTCGCCTTGCGCCTCGAGCTTCAGCAGAAAACTGCGCGCCGCAAAGTCCTTCCAGACTCCTTGCCCATTGCACCAGCTCCACTGGCGGCACAACTCCTGCGCCAGTCGTTTACGATTCCAGTCGCCATGCTCCGCGATCAGCCCACGCACCCAGTCCAATTCTTTTTCCCCCACCAAACGGCCTTGGATG
>JACQWL010000544.1 GCA_016209255.1 Verrucomicrobiota bacterium | reverse complement strand
TTCGCTATCGCCTGACCCAATGCTCGGTAAACACCCGATCGGCGCTATTGTTGTCGGCGGACCCCGCCCGCCGCTACAGGTGGAACCGAGCTCATCTCATTTCCCCATCCCAGCTTTCTTCCCGTGCGGATCAGGATGTCTGAAGCCGCAACGGGTTCGCCATTTCGGCGTCACCCGGTCACGACGCCGCGCCCGTGTTTGAGATCGCGCACGGACAACGCCCGGCCCATTCTCCCGCGTCAACGAACCGACTGCTTCAGATTCCGCGCGTTGAACGCCGCTCCCATGCCCAGGATTCCCAGCATCGTCTCCGACTATCTGTACTATCACGCCCCGCCGGGCGACCTAATCGGTTATTGGTTCAGCCCGGAGCGCGAGTACAACGTCGTCGTCCTTTATCGCCGAAATGACGAGTATCGATTCTCGGTCGGAGCGTTTCCGGAGGTCGTCGGGCATTGGGGACATCAGCTCACGGGTGGCGACTACGATGCAGCGGAAATGGCGCAATTCTTGCGCGATGGTTTTTGGGGCGCGGATGAAGCGATGAAGGAAAGAACGAGGCTGCTCGTCGATCGCATGGAAAACCACGCCGAGATCGAGGATATCGTCGCGAGATGCCGGGCGATCCACAACCCGCACGGGGCTTCGAATCCGCCGTTGCCCGCCGAGCCGCGCCGGGGGCCGCGCCTGACGACCGAGGCACAGTTCCGCGTCGTGTCGTCCCTGGTGACCGCCCTTGCCGACGCCAATCCCGCGATTGCCGCGGAGGCCGCCGCCAGGCTGGGCGCGATGGGGATTACGGAAAACGACGGCCCGCTCTTTGCCCGCGATGCCCTCTTGAAATTCCGAAAAAAAACCGCCAATGCTGATTGTCATCCATTAAATGACAATCCCCTCTGAAAAACGATGAATTTCCAGGGACAGACCTGATAGAGCAATCCTAAGTCGAGCGGACTTCCTGGCGCATGAAGATCACGTAGGAAAGGCCAAAGCAGACCACCGTCAGCCCAATCATCAGCGTCAGATACGGCACCACGACGAGGATCGACTGATCCAGTGGCAGCGGATTGCGGAAACGTTCCATGGAAAACCGCTCCATCGGGCCGACCATGGTCAGGTTTTGGCGGGTGCGACGGAACGGGTCGAGGATGGTCGAGGTGGCCTGCGAGTAGAGAACCACGGGCGAGGCGAGGCTGGCGGCATCTTCCGCGTTCCGGTTGGCCACGACTTGCCGCGGGTCGCGCGGATTGTCCACGGGTGCGATCGCGCCGGCCACCAGACTGGCGGCAAAGCCGATGAAGAACGAAAAGAAAATCCACAAGGCCACGGCCGCCAGGGCGGAAGTGGCGAGCGACCGGAAGAGAATGGAGAACAGGATGGCCAGACCCATCCAGAACGAAACGTAGGCGATGCTCACGAACAGATACACCGCCAGCCGGCCCGCTTCATCCCCGCCCGGAACCACGCCCACCGAGAGCAAACCCAGGCCGGTGATGAGCAGCACCATGCTCGACAGCATGAGCGCGATGGTCGTGACGCCGGCGAGGAATTTGCCGTTGATGACCGCGTCGCGGAAAATGGGTTGGGAAATCAGCTTGGAGAGGGTGTTGTCGTTGCGTTCGCGGTTGATGGCATCGAAGCCCAGGATGATGCCGATGAGCGGGCCGAAGAAGGCGTTGAACTGCGCGAGGGAGAAGAGCTGGCCCGAGGTGGTGAAGAGCAGGAGGAAAACATGCGACGGTTTGGCCACGCCCTCCAGGGCCTGGCGCAGATTCGTGGCCGCGGTGTAGGTCGTGACCGCCGCCACCATCAGGATCAGCGCGAACGTGATCAGAAACCGCGTCGACGTAAAGTGGTCGGACAGTTCTTTGCGAAAGATCGTCCACATCGCTCAGGCCTCCTGGAAATAACGCATGTAGATCTGCTCCAAGGTTTCGCCGGCCTCGTCCGGGCCGGACTTGCGTCGGGCCAGTTCTCCAATCGTGCCGGTGGCCACCATGCGGCCCTTCATCATGATGCCAATGCGACTGCAGGTGCGCTGCACCTGGTCGAGCAGGTGGGAGGAGAGCACCACGGTGATGCCCCGGTCGCGGCTCAGCGACAGGATCAAGTCGAGGATCTTGTTGATGCCATCGGGGTCCAGCCCGAGCGTCGGCTCGTCGAGGAAGATCAGCTTCGGATCCTTGATGAGGAGTTCGGCCAGGCCGAGGCGCTGGCGCATCCCCCGGGAAAACTGTCCGACGCGTTTGTTACCCACCTCGGTCAAGCCTACCTGCCCGAGCGCAGTCGCGATGTTCCGGTCGGCGACACCGGCGGGCAACTGGTTCAACCGCGCCACGTAGTCGAGGTTTTCGCGGGCGGTCAGCTCGTCGTAAAAGCCCACGTTTTCGGGCAGGTAGCCCACCTGGCGCTTGATCTCCAGCGGCTGGCGGACCGGATCGAAACCCAGCACCCGCGCGCTGCCCGACGTGGGTTCGGTGAGGCCCAGCAGCATGAGCAGCGTGGTGGTCTTGCCGGCGCCGTTGGGGCCGAGGAAGCCGAAGACGTCACCCTCCTGGACTTGGAACGTGAGCACGTCCACCGCGGTGAACCGCCCGTAACGGCGGGTCAGGCCTTGCGTTTCAATGACCGCCGCCATGGCTATCGCCGGCCCAAGGCCTTGAAGGCCACCGCCAGGCCGGCAATGACCACCACGATAATACCCACGCCCACCCAGCCCCAGGTGGTCGCGGCCTTGATGGTGATGCGGAACTCCACATCGCGGCTGGCCTTCTCGCCCTGCACCTGGGCGTTGACCGAATAATCGCCCACCAACGCCTGGGCGGCCGGCGTGAGGGTCATTTCCACCTGCTTGAACGCGCCCGGTTCGAGCCCCTTAATCTTCTCCGGTTCGAATTTCACCTCCCAGTTTTCCGGCTTGAACGCCTGGAAGTTGATTTCGCTCTGGGGCGCCGATCCTGTGTTCTGCACCACGATCGACACGCTGGCCTTCTGCCCCTTTTCGGTGACCAGCGACAACAGGCCGGAGGGCGTTCCGGCCTTGATCGCATAGGTGCCGGTGATGACCACCTTGAGATCTTTTTCCGCCTTGCCTTTGGGTGAACCGGCCTCCGCGCGAAACTCGTACTCGCCCGCCTTGGCGTTATAGGGTGGCGTGACCTGGAGCTCCACCGTCTTGTTGGAGTTCGCGTTGATCTGCAGCGAAACAATCTGCTTCTGCTCGTAGGCCGGTTTGAAGGAGGTTTCCCAGCCCGGCGGCGCGGTGGCCTTGAAATTGAAGACGGCGTCCTGATCGGTGTCGTTGCGCACTTCCAGCGAGAATACAAACTTGTCATCGGACGGTCCACGCAGCTCTGGATAAGCCGTCTCGAGGGTGACGCGCTCCTTGCCCCGCACTTTTTCCCGCACCGTCACCGTAACTGAAGAGGACTGGCTGAGCACACCATCGGCCGTCCGCGCGTTGACGGCAAACCGGTAGGCACCCGCGGGCAGCTTCTGGGCCTGCCGGCCTGGTTCGGGCGCTTTGGGTTTTGCGCTCAGGCTGAGCGTTTGTTCCTGCCCGGCGGCCACGAACACACCGCTGACGACGGCGCTGAATTTCTTCAGCTGAACATCCCAGGCATCCGGCTGTTCGGCCACCGTGAGCAGCACGGTTTCGTCGCTCCGGCCGCGGTTCCGGACCAGCAGGTCAACGCTGATAGTGTCCTCCGGTTCCACCGTGACGCCGGGGTACTGGAAGGCGGCGGTGAGACCGCGCGGGGGGCGGTCCTCTTTGGCGTCGCCCTCGGCGGCGATCGCGGTCAGGCGGAGGCTCAACACCGCCAGGGCAAGGGGGGCAATCCAACGGCTCGTTTTCATCGCATCAAGTTCTAAGGAATCAAGAAGTTTGAAAGCACCGGCCGGACGGCATTGGCCCGGCGGTTTACGGGCGCGCCAATAAAGATCTCGGCGCAATTCTGTCAAGTGGCGACTGAACGGAAACCGCGTTATCAGAGGTAAAACACGATCGCGAGCGCCGCCGCCGTCACAATGCGGTACCAGGCAAAGGCGGCGAGCCCATGCCGCGCAAGCCAGTGCACCAGAAAGCGCACACACAGCGCGGCGGTCACGGCGGCCACCACCGCGCCGAGCAGCACGTGCGGCCAGCCGAAAACCTGAATCATCGCACCGCCGCTCTTGTACGTCTTGAACGCGGAGGCAGCCGTGAGGGTCACGAATCCGAGCAGGAAGCTGAATTCCGCCGAGCGCCGGGGATCGAGCCCGGCGAAGTAGCCGCCCACGATGGTCATCATCGACCGGCTGGTGCCGGGCCACATCGCGAAACATTGGAGTACGCCGATGCCCGCGGCGGCGGCGGGCGTGAGATCGTCGAGGGCATGCCCGGCGGACGCCGGTGTGGCGGGCGCGCCGGCCCGCCTTCGGCGCCACCACTCGGCATAGAACATCAGCCCGGCGCCGGCAACCTGGGCGATGATCACATTGCCGACCGAGAAAAGGTGGTCGCTGATCCACCGGTGGGCGAGGAGGCCGATCACCGCGGCGGGCAGAAAAGCGATCGTCACGTTGATCAACAGTCTTCGGCCGGCCGGGTCGCGACCCAGCAGGCCGCGGAGCATCGCCATGAACTGGGACCAGTAGAGGAGCGCAACCGCGGCGATGGCGCCGAACTGGATCACGACCGTGTAGGTGTCGGCGCCGAGTTTGAGGGTGAGCGGTTCGCCTTGCGGGTGCGTCGGCGAGGGCTTGCGGTGCCAGAGGGGCCGGCCATCGCGGCCGGTGAGGGGTTTGTCTGACTCGAGGTGAAGGAAACGCGTGGCGATGATCAGGTGCCCGGTCGAGGAAATCGGGAGGAACTCGGTGACGCCCTCGACCATGCCGAGGACAATGGCGTCGACGACACTCAGTTCGGCGGCGGGTGACACATCCGGCGGCACGGATTCGCCGCCCACCGATTGGGCGTTCAGCAGTGGGGCGGCGAGGGCGATGGCGAGGGCCAGGACGAGTTTTCTCACGTGGGGCTTGGTTTCAGCTTTGGCAAGGTGGCGCAAATTTATTTGCGGGCCTCTTGCCGCGTAGGTCGCACCACTCAGGAATCTTCCTCCGGAACCGAAAATTTTCAGGTTGAAACTCACCGATTGCAGGTCGGGCTTTACGCCCGACCGGTTGGCGATGCGTGCTCTCGAGGCGCGCAAGCCCCGATCCGCACCCAATGCCCACGCTTCCCCATCTCACTGCTCAACTTGCCGCCGGGCGCGACCTGGCTTCCGCGGAAGTCGAGGCGGCCGCGGCGGCCCTGGCGGCGACCGAGGTCACCGAGGATGCGAAAGGCGCATTTCTGGCCGCGCTGGCGGCGAAGGGCGAGACGCCCGGGGAGGTGGCGGCCTTTGCGACGGCGTTTCGGGCCCGCGCGATCGACCCCGGGGTGGAGGCGTGGGCGTCGCGGGCCATCGACATCGTCGGCACGGGGGGCGATCACGCGGGCGGCTTCAATATTTCCAGCCTGGTTGTGCTCGTGCTCGCGAGCGCCGGCATGACGGTGATGAAACATGGCAATCGCGGCATCACCTCGAAATGCGGGAGCGCGGATCTGTTCGCAGCGCTCGGGGTCAGCCTCGAGACGCCCCCGGAGCAGATGCGCCGTGCGCTGGACCAGCTCGGATTTGTTTTCTTTTTTGCGCCGGCGTATCACCCGGCGTTCAAGCATATCGCGCCGGTGCGCAAGGCGCTGGCGGCCCGCGGCCAGCGCACGGTCTTCAATATTCTCGGCCCGCTGATCAATCCCGGGCGGCCGGCGCACGTGTTGCTCGGTTCGTTTTCGGCGGCGTGGGTGCCGAAGCTGGCCGACGCCCTCGAGGCCCTCGGCGCCCAGGCCGGCATCGCGGTGCACGGGGTCATCGATGCGGGTCGCGGCATCGACGAGTTGACGACGGCGACGACGAATCGGGTGCGGGGGTTTGGCCGGCGGCGCGGCGTCGATGGGGAGTGGCAGGCGGGCGATTTTGGCCTGGCCCGCTCACCCTTCGAGGACCTCATCGGCGGCGACCTCGCGGGAAACTTGGCGCTGGTCGATGCGCTGCTCGATGGTCGCGGCCCGGCCGGGCTCGTGGACACAATCGTGCTCAATGCCGCGGTGGCGATGTGGATTGTGGGCCGGGTGGCGGAGGTGCGCGATGGTCTTGCTCCCGCGCGCGAGCTGCTCCTCGGCGGCGCGGTGCGAAAGAAGATCGCGGCGACGAGGGAGTTCTATCGCCCGTGATCGACATCGAACGGCGGTTTTTCGGCACCGACGGGGTCCGGGGGGTGTACGGCGGACCGCTCATGAACGAGGCGTTTGCGGCGCGGCTTGGTTTTGCCGCGGCCGCCTGGCTGCCGCAGAAAGGCCGGGTGTTGATCGGGCGCGACACGCGGTCTTCGGGCCCGGCGCTCGAGGCGGCGGTTGCCCGAGGCCTGGTTGCGGGCGGCGCCGACCCGCTGCTGCTCGGCGTGCTGCCGACACCGGCAGTCGCGAGGGCGGTGCGGACGCAGCGCGCGGCGCTCGGGGTCGTGATCACCGCGTCGCACAATCCGGCCGAGGACAACGGCATCAAGTTCTTCGGCCCGGGCGGACTGAAATTGACGGATGCCGAGGAGCTTCGAATTGAGCACTTGCTGCCCGACACGGTGGCGGAGGGTCGTGAGGTCGCGCCGTCCCTGCGCGCGCCGCCGCCGCTTTCCGTCGGGGACTACATGGCGGCCGCACAGTCCCTGTTGCCGTCAGATGCGCTCGCCGGCTGGCGCATCGTGGTCGACACCGCCCACGGCGCAACGTGTGCCACCACGCCCGTGGTCTTGCGCGGACTGGGAGCAGAGGTGATTGGCATCGGCGACGCGCCGGACGGCCGGAACATCAACGGGGGCGTGGGCAGCGAGCACCCGGAGCAGCTCGCGGCGCGCGTCCGCGCGGAGGGAGCGCGGCTGGGAATCGCCCACGATGGCGACGGCGATCGCACCGTGCTGGTCGACGAGAAAGGCGGCGTGCTCGATGGCGACGAGATTCTGACCCTCCTCGCCCTGCACGCGATCGCGCAGGGCCGGCTCGTCGGGAACCTGCTCGTCGTCACGCAGCAGAGCAATCTCGGCGTCGACGCCGCGCTGGCGGCGGCGGGCGGGCGCGCCGTGCGTACCGCGGTGGGTGACCGCTACGTGATCGAGCGGATGCTCGCGGAAGGTGCGACCCTGGGCGGCGAGTCATCCGGGCACATCATTTGTGCCGACGTATCGCCGACGGGCGACGGGCTGGTTGCGGCGCTGAAGGTAATCGGCGTGATGCTCGCGACCGGCAGGCCGCTTTCGGAGCTGCGCCGGTCGTTGAGCAAGTTTCCCCAGGCCGGTGCGGCGCTGAAGGTGGGCGAGAAGATCCCGCTGGCCGCCCTGCCGAAACTATCGGCGGCGATGCGCGCGCTGGAAGCCGAGCTTGGTGCGCAGG